>JANLHC010000370.1 GCA_024654465.1 Candidatus Scalindua sp. | reverse complement strand
TCTGAATTGAGAATAAAAGGTAGCCACTCCGTAAACCTGACTACCTGTAATATCGGAGTTTTGGATTATCATATCCATTGCTGCTCTCGGCAGATAACCATATTCTGATTGTACTGCCTGTAAGAGGGGAACGGTTGACGATGAATCACTTCCAATCCTTTTTATCCAGCTCAATATGTCTTCTAGTTCTACTTTAGCTTCCAGTGCTTGACTCATTTCAGGTGTTTATCAGTTTCTTAAAAAAGTACTAAGAATTAGTTAGTAAAAAATTTATACGAATTAGCATACTAAAATAAAAAACTTAAAAATACAATCATTTTTTTATCATAAAATTTATAAATGCATAAAGTTTGAAGTGAGCGAAAGTTGTGGAAAAATATTTTTTTTACTTTCGACACTTTAGTTCACTTAAAGCACTACAAACTTAGTTGCGGCTATGTCGCACTATTGATTTGTCAAGTAAGAATAACTCAAGTTTTTCTTACTATTATCCCTTTATCAGCCAGAAAATTCTTTACTGTGGCAATCTCGTATTCTTTAAAATGAAAAATAGATGCGGCCAATGCGGCATCCGCCTTGCCTGTTGTAAATACATCAAAGAAATGATCAAGATTTCCCGCTCCGCCGGAAGCTATAACAGGTATTTCCAGACTTTCGGATATTGTCCGTGTAAGTTCCAGGTCGAAACCATCTTTAGTCCCATCACAGTCCATACTGGTAAGGAGTATCTCGCCAGCACCTCTTGATTCTACTTCTTTGGCCCATTGAATGACGTCTTTGCCGGTAGGGGTGCGTCCTCCATTTATAAATACTCCCCATCCGTCTCCTTCTCTTTTGGCATCAATGGCGACCACTATACATTGTCTGCCAAAGCGTTTTGACGCCTTATTTACAAAATCAGGGTCTTTTACAGCGGTAGTGTTTATAGATACTTTGTCAGTGCCGGCGTTCAGGAGGGTCCTGATATCATCAATAGTTCTTATTCCACCGCCAACCGTAAGAGGCATAAAAACATTCTCTGCCGTATGCCTGACGACATCGAGCATAATACCTCTTTTTTCGTGCGAAGCGGTAATGTCAAGAAAGACCAGTTCATCTGCACCTTGCCGGCAGTACAGCTCAGCAATTTCGACAGGATCTCCGGAATCTCTCAAACTTAAAAATTGAGTTCCTTTTACCACTCTGCCATCTTTTACATCAAGGCAGGGTATAATGCGTTTGGCTAACATTTCCTCATGTCCTATTTGGGTATTGGTTTGTCAATTACATGGTAAGATAATCAACGGGAATGATTTTAGAAATCCTTTAAAGGGCTGCTGGCATTCGCATACAGTTTTTTTGGTATTCTGCCTGATAAATATGCCAAACGGCCTGACTCACACGCCAGCTTCATCGCTCTGGCCATTTGAACAGGATCTTTTGCTCCTGCTATACCGGTATTTAACAATACGCCCACGCAACCAAGTTCCATCGCGGCAGTTACATCTGAAGCGGTTCCCACTCCGGCATCAACTATAATAGGCACACTTAATGTCTCAAGAATGATCCTTATATTATTCGGGTTCAGGATTCCCTGACCGGAACCTATTGGCGCTCCTGCCGGCATCACACTTGTCGCACCTGCGTCTTCAAGACGTTTTGCTATAATAGGGTCATCAGAGGTATAGACGAGGACGGTAAAACCCTCTTTTACCAGCGTTTCAGTAGCTTCTAACGTACCAACAGGGTCTGGCAGCAACGTGTTTTTATCACCTAATACCTCAAGTTTAATTAAATCTGATATGCCCATTTCTCTGGCCAGGAATGCTGTCCTGACAGCTTCATCAGCAGAATAACACCCTGCAGTATTCGGAAGAATTGTATATTTGTCTTTGTCAATATAATCGAGCAGAGATTCTCCCGGTTTACAACCAATGTTCGCGCGTCTCACCGCTACGGTAATAACCTCTGCACCACTAGCTTCCAGGGCCTCTTTCATCAGCTCTAAGGTTTGATATTTTCCGGTACCTACAAACAATCTGGATTTAAACTCATATTTACCAAGTTTGAGAACTGTATCTGTCATTTTATTTATCCACCACCAACAAAAGTAACTATTTCTAAAATATCATTTTCCATCAGCAATTTTTTACTGAACTGCGTACGTGCAACTATTTTGCGATTTAATTCTACCGCGACATACCTTTCATCAATATCAATACTTTTCAGTAATTCTGATAAGGATGTCCCCGTGGAGAATTCTCTGCTTTTAC
>JANLHC010000369.1 GCA_024654465.1 Candidatus Scalindua sp. | reverse complement strand
TCGAGATTGTCATGAATGTTGATATTTTTATTAAGTTGATACAATCCATTTTTTGATTTGAAATAGTCAGTGAAAAAAGTAAAATCTATTGTTTATTGTTATAACGCCAGCAATAATGATCCGGTAAGTGATAATTTTACTGAATTCCAAAGAGAAAGAGAGAATAAATTGTGACTAATCAAAGAGAAGAAATTGAAAAACCTATAATGTCCTATGGAAAAAATTCAGGGGTTCTCCATGTCTTTATACCTCTCTTAATACTTTTTATCTTGTTCCTTGGTTCTATAGGATATCTTGTGGTTTCTCCCGAACCAATTTCCGGCTTAAAGCCTCAGGTAGACAATACAACTCAATATCTCATCGATACAAATCCACAAAGCACAAACAATTCGCCATTAGTGATATCCAAATGGATTTTGATACTTCTTGCAACATTCGGGGCATTACAGACGTTCCCGATTCTTTTTGCGTCACATAAGACAAAGAAAAAACGTTTAAATCAGAAAGATAAGCGAGAGATTATATTCTTATGTGAAATGCCGATGTACCTTGGCTTGTTAGGGTCTTTATTAGGAGTTTGTTTAACACAGTTTATGACCGGTACGCTATCTGCTCCATTGGCATATATTACTACTATAACCGGCATTTTATTGCATTTATTTGCGAAATTTACCATTATTGTTCCCCTGCCGGAGACGTCAACTCCGGATCTTGTTGAAGAGGTATAAATTATTATGAGAATGTTTCTCGTTGGTATGTGTGACATTTTTTTGATTCTTTACCTGACTACACTTAGCCAGGTAAACCCGTTTCATAACAGCTTTTTAACCGTTGATGATTATAATAAGTTAAAAGAGTCGAAGGTTCGGGCGGAGCAAGGTTCGGAAAAATCTCACGCACAGATTCTGGAATTAAATAATGAGATTTCGGTATTGGATAAGGAAAAGGAGAAGGCTTTGCAATCAACGTTGTCAGCTAAAGCCGAGACAGAAAAAATAAAGCAATTGGTAACGATTGAGAAGGAAAAGATTGCAAAGATTGAAACTGAATTGTCAACGGCTATCAACGAAAAGAAGGAGTTTAACCGGTTGTTGCAAAAGTCTCAGGAGGATGAACAGAAAACTCTGAAATTGGTAAATGAGTCACAAGCGGAATCTGAAAAGGCGCGAGAAAGAGAACAGAGTGCGTTGAAAACTTTAGAAGAGACTCGAATAGCACTGGAAAAAGCCAGGGAGAAAGAGTTGTACGCATTGCAAATTGTAAAAGCGGTTAAAATAGAGGCCGAAAGGAGTAAGGAGGATGAACAGAAAGCCCTGGAAACTGCTGAGAAGTTACGATTAAAAGCAGAAGATGCTAAGAGAAAAGCGGAGGATGCACTTAAGTTGGCAAAGGAGGCTAGATTAAAAGAAGAGGATGCGAGAAAAAGTGAAGAGATTGCTCGTAAAATTGCCGAGAAGGAGAGATTAAACGCTGTAAAAGCCAGTGAAAATGAAGCAATCGCTCTCAATATAGCAAAACTCGCCAATAACCAGAAAGAGATTGCATTAAAAAATGCTCACATGGCTAGAGAGGCCGAAGCAAATGCTTTAGGAGTTGCTCGTATTGCACAAGGAGAAACAGCAAAAGTAAAATCAAAGATCCAAAGTATTATACGACCTGCTGATAAGGCTTATAATGAAAATATAATTGATAAACTGGTACAATTTACCATAACAATTGGTTATAAGGACTCACAGCGCGTTCTCAATAAAGTGATAACAATGCAGGGGCTGCCAGTCAAGATGGGGGAAGAATATGTGCTCTTTGCTCTATTAGACCAGATTGGATTAGATCCTTCGGCGACGCATGACAATTATGTTACGTATAATATAACGGTCAATGACAAACCTGTTACAAAGCTTTTCGTTAAGCCAGGTGAGGTTAAAATGGCTGCGTTGGTAATTAGTGATGAGATTGAACATTGTCTGCCTGTTGGCAAAACAGCCGTTTTCTCTTCATACATGCCGGTATTGATTTCATTACGTAATCATCAGTTATTAGGTGTTATGGACAGGATTCGTGGTGTTAGCAAAGATTATTTTATATTCAAAAGAGATCAACTGCTAATGATAACAGAGAATGAATTCTACTTTGATCATGAAGGATTTCGTGGTACTGGCAATTATGCCGAGTATATTGTAGAAGGTGATCAGATTGTTGATCTGGGAGGTAGTTTTATTGGATTCGC
>JANLHC010000019.1 GCA_024654465.1 Candidatus Scalindua sp. | reverse complement strand
ACTTTTGGCGAACACCAGAACGCCGGAAGTATCCCGGTCCAATCGATGCACGGGAAAAAGCTGCTTCTTTGATTTAAGGCTTCCCTTGCGTATATAGGTAGTTAAAATCTGATGAGCAGTTTTTACTTTTTCATAGTTTGCTTCTACGGTCAATAATCCGCAGCTCTTATTGATAACAATAATATCCTGGTCTTCATAGATAATTGTTAAACCTTTCGGCCTATGTCTAAACGGTACCGGCTTAAATTTTTTCATGGAAAGAGGGGAAACGGATCAAAGTAGTACAGGGGTCTTTTCAGGACACTCGTAATCTTAAAGTAACTGAGCCATTGTACAGGGAATTTCCGATATGTTCAAATTCCTTTTTCAGCATGTATCTCCTCTTGTAATTCCCTGCCGACAAATTGCAGGTGTGCGGACTAGATCCGGAAGCTATTACTCACGTAGGCGCAGAGAGCGCACCTGCCAACACAGCACATCGCCCGCCCATGCCGGATCCAATGTCATTGAATTAAGGGATTTAATTTTCAAATGCAAAAACAAATCTTTTTTTGGAGTGCAGTGACCGTGTCACTGCTTTAAAACGCATCATCACGGATGATGCACTCCATATTTCCACCTTAATTCAATGACATTGGTGCCGGATCGGACGGGGGTCAAGAAGGAAGGAATAGCGACCAGAAAACAATTAATGACAGAATCAAAATATTTAATCTGACTTCAGAGGTTCGTACCGAATTTTGATCTTACGGCGAAGTCTCTGTTTTTCTTTCTCAGGTACACCTTCCAGAGTCTCCCCGTCAGGTGTTATAGTCAAATCTGTCTTCGAACCGAAAAGCCACCGAAATTTCCTTACTTCCACTGACACATACTGAGGCCCATCTTTCACGGCTAAGGTTCGATATTGTATCATATGAGACTTCCCAAAGATCCTGAGAAAACCTTTAAGTGCTTTTCCTTTTAGTCCTTCTATCTGGTCACATACAACAAGATTGTCATTTTTGTATTTAAGGAATCGATAAGTAATGACTCTCTCATATATAATTTTTAGTGGTGGTTTTGAATCCAGGTCTTTATAAGAGAAACTCCTTTCCGAGGAGTCCCAG
Organism: Candidatus Scalindua sp.; assembly: GCA_024654465.1. GTDB lineage: Bacteria > Planctomycetota > Brocadiia > Brocadiales > Scalinduaceae > Scalindua. The sequence goes on along the minus strand of JANLHC010000019.1, from coordinate 4,115 downwards.
AATAGCGTAATATTAGCAGCTAGATATGGGATATCGGTATCATATGTTTCCTTAATTACTTTGTTCCGATTATAGTCAATTACCATATTTTGCTTAAATTTGTAAGCTCTATCTACATATTCAGGGACATCCTGATCCTGGCAATTCACACTCTTAAAAGCCTGATACCACTCTTTATAACCGACAAGAAGAGGAAAAGTTTCCTCCGGCGGTTCGTGATCGTACCTTGCCTCATTTTCTAATAGATAAACAATAACATCTATCTGGTATCTTACACCATTTGGTGTGGCAGTTGGATCGTAGGCCGGTTCCGGACCGGTATCCTTCTTCAAAATCATCTCCATTGCACGCTCCAGGCTTTCCTGGTCTACCGTCTGGAAAGGCCCTTTCGTCTGTTGAGCAACCAATACTGATTGAACACTTAATAAACCCAGGACAATGAAAGATATCAATTTGATTTTCATACTTTCACCTTCTTATTATGTTGCACCGCACCCGCCAAGGGCTAGAAGCCAGATTCACCGCTCCCCGGACAAAAAGCACAAAGAGCGCAAAGGAAAAGAGGACACGTATAAACGCAGATATCCCAAGGCAAAAGACGCCGAGGACATAACTCTGCTGATGTTAAAGACAAGAAGCTAGAGGTCAGAAGATGGACAAGTGACTAATAAATAGAAATCGGTCGTTAAATAGGTATGGTGCTTCCCTTATTGAGCGTATTCTCATACATCTCTTCACGCAGTTTTTTAACATCAGGATTTTTCATGTATTCATCAAAGTTCATCTTTTTATCTATAATGCCATTAGGTGTTATCTCGATTATTCTATTGGCTACTGTCTGCATAAACTGATGGTCGCGAGAGACAAACATAAGGACACCCTTAAATGCGATCAACCCGTCGTTTAACGAAGTTATTGCTTCGAGATCCAGATGATTAGTGGGTTCATCTAAAAGCAGTACATTGGCCCCACTTAACATCATCTTTGCCTGCATAATACGTACTTTTTCACCACCGGATAGTATATTAGCCTTTTTCAAAGATTCTTCACCACTGAAAAGCATTCTACCCAGAAAGCCTCTTATAAAATTGTCTTCCTTCTCTTTGGAGTATTGACGAAGCCAGTCAATCAAAGTGACATCATCATTAAAGAAAGCAGAATTTTCTTTTGGCAGGAATGACCGAATTGCTGTTGCACCCCAGGTATAATCACCACTATCTGCTTTATCCTCACCCATTAATATTTCAAAGAGCGCGGTTATTGCCAGATCATGTGTGCCAACAAAAGCAACCTTGTCATCATTGTTGATAGTTAATGTTATATCTTTAAGGGCTATATCTCCATCCACTTTTTTTGAAAGATTTTCTATTGTGAGTACATTGTTCCCTATCTCTCTTTCCGGTATAAATCGGATAAAAGGAAATTTTCTTGATGAAGGCTTAATCTGTTCAATAACCATCTTCTCAAGCGTTTTCTTTCTGGAAGTGGCCTGTTTTGATTTGGATGCATTTGCACTGAACCTGGCGACAAATGTCTCAAGCTCTTTTCGTTTAGCCTCTGTTTTTTTGTTCTTGTCTTTTGTCTGCTGCAAAGCCAGCTGGCTGGACTCAAGCCAGAAATCGTAATTGCCGGTATAGACGGCAACTTTCCCGTAATCTATATCTGCAATATGAGTACATACGTTATTAAGGAAGTGTCTGTCATGTGAGATGACAATTACCGTATTCTTAAATGTTATCAGAAACTCTTCTAGCCAGTCAATGGATTGAATGTCCAGATGGTTTGTAGGTTCATCAAGCAGTAGAATGTCTGGATTGCCAAAAAGGGCCTGAGCCAACAGGACTTTTACCTTTTCATTACCTGAGAGTTCAGACATTTTTTTTTCATGCAGTTCGTCTGCTACGCCGAGCCCGCTTAAAAGAGTAGACACCTCACTTTCAGCCTCCCATCCATTAAGTTCAGCAAATTCATCTTCAAGGTCAGAAACTTTCATTCCATCTTCATTGCTGAAATCGCTCTTTGCGTAAATGGCATCTTTTTCGGCCATTATTTTAAAAAGCTTTTTATGTCCCATTAACACCGTTTCCCGTACTACAAATTCGTCAAACTCGTACTGGTCCTGTTTTAAAACCGCAATTCTTTTGCCTGGCTGAACAGTTACGTTACCGGAGGTTGGATCAATTTCCCCTGACAAAACTTTAAGAAGCGTTGATTTGCCTGCACCATTGGCGCCAATGATTCCATAGCAGTTGCCCGGACTGAACTTTGTGGTTACATCTTCAAATAATATCCGTTTTCCGAATCGTAAACTTACATCATGTGTCTTTAGCATAACATTCTCTTTTCGTTAAAATATGTAGTCTGTTTAAATTTAAAAATATGTATTCTTTAGCGACAGAAGCTTTAGTATATGATGATTCCGCAGTGTGCAACGTGGTCAAAGTGATCTGTAACAGCTGTCTATGACCAAGTATTATATATGAATAGTGATATTTTGCAAGGTAAAAGACCTTTCACCGCAGAGATGTTTTTGGAACGCGTAGGACAACAGATATGATTTTTTTATTGAGATGCTTTCTCGCTCTTATATTGTTAAAATTCATCCTGCATAATTATTACATCTACAAAACTGCTTTGGGAATATCTGTTTATGGACAGAAAACGATTACTGTCAAAATCAAAGTATTTAAACGGACTTCAATGTCCTAAGTATCTATGGGTTAAGCTTAATGAACCTGATAGGGTACCCAGGTCTGATGCATCTACGCAACACGGGTTTAGTCAAGGACATTTAGTCGGTGAGTTTGCAAAGAAATGCTTCCCTGATGGCATAGACATCCCTGCCGGTGATTTTACGATCAACCTCAAACAGACTGAAGAGCTTCTCAAAAAACGCAAACCACTGTTTGAAGCCAGCATCATGGTTGATAACGCTTTCTCCAGGATTGATATCCTGAAACCTGTTGGTAAAAATGAGTGGAATATTATTGAAGTCAAGAGTTCTACCAGAATTAAGGATGTAAATATTCACGATGTTTCTTTCCAGAGATATTGTTGTGATAAATACGACCTCAAGATCAGAAATTGTTTTCTTATGACTGTTAATAACGAGTATATCAGACAAGCTGATATTGATCCGGCAGGTTTGTTAACCATGACAAAAATTACGGCTGCAGTAGATCGAGCAACTGACGGAATACGGCAAAGAGTAGATAGTATGTTCAGTACAATTGCTTCTGAAAAATGCCCTGACGTCACCATAGGTAAACAATGCAATAGCCCATACGAATGCCCTTTGAAAGAGGAGTGCTGGAGTTTTCTGCCGGAAAACAGTATCTTTGATATGTATGGTAGCAAAAAGGATGCGTTTGAACTGTTTGGAAAAGGCATCTACTCCTTTAAGGACATACCGGAAGATTTTCCACTGAGCGGAAAACAGGTGGTACAGAAAGATTGTGAGATCTCCGGGAAACCACATATTAATAAAAAACTTATCGAACAGTTTCTGAGTAACCTGAAGTATCCATTATATTATCTGGACTTTGAAACATTCAGTGGTGCCATACCACTATTTGATAGCACAAGACCATATCAGCAAATTCCATTTCAATTTTCACTGCACGTTGTTGACGAAGACAATGCGACGGCCAGACACTATTCTTTCCTTGCGGACGGTACAGGTGATCCAAGGTCTGAGTTTATAGCGTCATTAAAGAACGTGCTGGGCAATAGCGGCAGTATTGTTGTCTATAATCAGAGTTTTGAGAAAAGCGTATTAAGAGCACTTGCAACGATATTTCCTGAATACTACGATTGGGTAGATAAACTAAATGACAGGGTAATAGATCTGTTGGCACCTTTCAGATCTTTTCATTATTATGATGCCAGGCAAAAAGGGAGCGCGTCTATCAAGAGGGTTCTGCCGGTCTTGACCGAAACAAGCTATGATCATCTGGGCATATCAGACGGCATGAATGCAAGCCTTGCCTTTTTAGATGTTATTTCAAATAGCACCTCTGCAGAGGAAAAAATTAAAATCAGGAAAGATTTAGGAGAATACTGCGCATTAGATACTGAAGGTATGATATGGATTGTAGATAAGTTAAAAGAATTGA
>JANLHC010000018.1 GCA_024654465.1 Candidatus Scalindua sp. | reverse complement strand
TATTTTCATAGCGCGCATGAAGGCCGGAAGATTGAGAATATAAAACACAATCAACAGGTGTGCTTTGAGATAGACAAGATGATATCGGTTATTCCCGGTATGCGCATGCCATGTGGGTCCACAACTGAGTATAAAAGTGTAATAATATTTGGTGATATAAGGGTAGTTGTCGACATCGATGAAAAAACCGTTGCCTTAAACAAACTTATTGAAAAATATGCACCTGAGGCGCCGAGGCTTCCGCAGTGTTCAGACGCAGCAGAAAGAACAAATGTTCTCGTAATTGATGTAAAAGAGATTACGGCAAAACAGAGTCCGATTGGCAAGAAAGTTGTGATTAAACCAACCGGGATTTAAATTAAGCTGCCTCCGGCAGCGACTTTTCGCCACTAAGGCACCAAGCCACAAAGAAAAACTTTAGTGTCTTAGTGACTTTGTGGCAACTTTGAATTTCCTATACATTAAAATAATTTTATTGATTTTGAGAAAGTTAGAATTAATTGTAAAAATTAAAACCATATTAATAAAAACACGTGACTAACGTGAGAGAATAGGAGGAAATATAATGGTAAAAAGGAATGAAAATATTGCAAAACTGCAGGCAGGATATCTGTTTCCTGAAATTGGAAGACGTAAAAGAGCACTTTTAGAAAAAGAGCCGGATGCCAAATTAATAAGCCTTGGCATTGGTAATACTACCGAACCTCTAAGCCCACACATTGTTGAAGGACTTCAAAAAGAAGTAACTAATCTTGCGACACTTGAAGGATACACCGGATATGATGATGATGCACAGGCTCAAGAATTTTTAGATAAATTAAAAAACAGAATTTCAAAGAATTGGTATAACGGTATTATAAGTCCTGATGAGATCATTGTTTCAGACGGATCAAAACCTGACTGCGGAAGACTGTTTTTTCTATTTGGCAGTAATGTGTCAGTTGCGGTCCAGGACCCTGCGTATCCTGTATATGTAGATGGATCAGTGATGATTGGGGCTACCGGTAATTATAATTCTGATACAGAAGAGTTTGATGGCATAGAGTATATGAGGTGTACTGCTGAGAATGATTTTTTTCCAGATTTATCAAAAGTAAAAAGAACAGATTTGATTTATATGTGCTCACCTAACAATCCTACAGGTGCTGTTGCGACAAAAGAGGAGCTTAAGGAGCTGGTTGATTTTGCAAGGAAGAATAAATCAATAATTATCTTTGATGCTGCTTATTCTGAATTTATTAAAGAAGAAGGCTTGCCAAGATCAATCTTCGAAATTGAAGGTGCCAGGGAATGTGCTATTGAGGTCAGTTCATTATCAAAGTCTGCCGGCTTTACAGGTGTTCGGCTTGGCTGGACAATTGTTCCAAAAGAACTGAAATTTGATGATGGAGAAAGCGTAGGTAAAGATTGGCAAAGAGTAGTGGGTACACTGTTTAATGGTTCATCAAACATTGCTCAATGGGGAGCAATTGCAGCTCTGTCAGACACTGGACTATCTGAAGTAAAAGAAAAAGTGAATTATTATATGGCGAACGCTAAAATAATCAAAGATGGATTAGAGGGGTTGGGTATAAAAACTTTTGGAGGAGTTAA
>JANLHC010000362.1 GCA_024654465.1 Candidatus Scalindua sp. | reverse complement strand
AATCCTGTAACTGTCTTCTTGATTCTTCCAATCTGAATGCCATACCATTGAAAGAGTTTGCAAGATACCCGATTTCATCATTTGACTTTATGTCTAATTTTTTACCAGAACCACCTTTTGCAACAAATTTCATATGTTCAGCTAGACGTTCTATGTGACTAATAATACCTTGCACCAAGAATAGTCCATAAAGAATCAAGACAACCGTTATGACACCAAACGCGCTTAACACTATGATCATGTAGCGATAGAAATGATCGTTTATAGCCTCAACTTCTATAAGTACATCCCGTCGACTGCGATCATGTAACTTTTTCATATCATCAAGCATATTATCCATCAACAAATCAAGCTTTTCCATAATATGCGCACCCTCTGTATTTCCAATGGGATTGGGCAGATTAAAAATTATTGCGGAAAAAGTTTTGATTTGGACATATTGACCCTTCAGTTTTTCAAAGATCTCTCGTCCTTCCATCGTAATAAATGTAGGAAATGTTTTTCCCTCAAGCATTGAAAAGTAATTATTAACATTTGCATCGAGTTCTTCAAATGTATATTTCTCTTCCTTATTGCCGTGTATAAGATAGTCATTGGCAGGCATGACTGTTTTGATAAGAGCCAACTCCAGCTGGGACAATATCTCAAGTTCATTATTACAACTCAGGATGTTATTAATGGACTTAGACGTGTGCGTGTGCAGGTAGAAATAAATACCCAATATAGATAGGCCAAAAATAAGGATGATAATATAAATAATCCCGAGAAATTTTGTTCTTATCTTCATGTTAACTACAATCTTCTTTTGTACTGATTAATTAAATTTGTATCTTAACTTCCTAATTATTGGTTTTAGCCTAAATCACGCAAGATAAAGAAAATACAATTTTATATGTGGGATTTTATCATACAGACCCGTTAATGAATAACCATTTTAATAATGATTATTAATTATTCATCAGCAAAAGCCAGGCCAATAGTGTCTTTTAGAATTGTATATACGTCGGAGGTCACGGGGTAACACCTTAATCAGTGATTAAGAATATGTTATTCTGCTAAACGGCTCGTCCCTGCCGGATACAATCAGACCTTGCGAAGCCGTCCTGCCATCAGGACTGACATACCGAAAATAAAATTTCGTAAAATCGTCATAAAAATGTTCTTGTTTACCAGCTAATTCTGCTAAAATGCTAATCTGTTTTTATTAAGCCCTTAACAGCAGCACCCCCTTCAGGCAGTTAAAAACCCGTCAATAGAGGAATATCTTATTGGTGTTACATAACCTCCGCGGAGATCGTAAATACGCGGACTGGAGTATTCAGGAAATAAATAATAACTATGGGAAGTAAAGTAAATATATTGAAAGTCAACTTGAACGTTTCTGACTTAGACCGTAACTATTATCAGGAACACAAGTTTACTATAGCTCATCAACCACCCGAGACGGAAATATATATAATTGCCCACATATTGGCGTTTACTCTAAATGCACATGAAAGACTCGTATACACCAAAGGAACTGATACAAAGCATGAGCCTGCCATATGGCAAAAAGATTTAACAGACGCTATTGAATTGTGGATTGAAATTGGTGAAGCGGATGAGAAGCGCGCGCGCAAAGCGTGCTCCCGTGCAAAACATGTGATTATCTATACCTACAAAAAAGGGAGCTCCGCCATTTGGTGGGAAAAAAACAGTTCCAGGTTTAACCTGTTTAAAAACCTCTCCGTAATAAGTCTGCCCGCGCAAGCCCTGGAGGATTTGACCTCAATGATAGACCGAACAATGGAATGGCAATGCACTATCCAGGATAGGCATGTCTGGATTGCCAACAAGGACCGAACAGTTGAGTTTGATCCAATAGTATGGAAAGAACAGGAGTGATAAAGGCTTAGTTACCATCTTATTAATAAGGAGGAAAATGGAAGATTCGGGTGATTTTATAGTAATAACAGTTAACGGGCAGGATGCGCAGGGTATTGTTTCATCTTTTACCTCAATACTATCTGAGAATGAGGTAAGAATAGTTGATATTGAACAGATTGTTATTCATAACCTGATATTGCTCTCTATGTTATTAGACTTGAGACAGAGTAAAGGAGGTCAAATATCATTACTTAAGGATTTGTTGCTTGAGGCGAAAAGACTTAATGTTGATCTTGACTTTAAAGTAGCGTCAAGGGATGAACAACTGCAACATGACAATAGTTTCCTGTACGCGGTCACATGCCTGGGAGATAAAATAACCGCGGATGTGCTTGCCGGGATTTCTAAGGCAATGTATTCTGAAAACGTTAATATAGAAAGAATTAGACAGCTCAGCCAGGGAGAACTTAGCTGTGTTGAGATGATTGTTAACACCGACAAATCAATAAACGTTCGCGATTTAACAAGGAAGCTGCTCTCCATAAGCTCAGAATTTAGCGTTGACATAGCCGTTCAAAAAGAGAATATATTTAGAAGATCAAAACGGCTTGTTGTGATGGATATGGACAGTACTCTTATACAAGTTGAAGTTATTGATGAGCTTGCAAAGGCCGTCGGCAAAGGTGACGAAGTCAGCGCTATAACACGCAAGGCAATGAATGGTGAAATAAGCTTTAATGAGTCATTAGATAAACGTGTGAGTCTTCTCGCAGGTTTAGACGAAGAAGCTCTTGGTAAAATTTACAATAACATCCCATTCACTCCAGGCGCTAAAAGATTTATAAAAATATTGAAAAAAATAGGCTATAAAACAGCCGTAATAAGCGGAGGTTTTACGTTTTTTACCGATCGATTAAAGAAAGAACTTGGTCTTGATTATGCATTTGCCAATAATCTTGAAATAAAGGACGGAAAGATAACCGGCAAAGTCACTGGAAGAATTATCAATGGTGAATTTAAGGCAAAAATCTTAGAGGATATAGCAAATAAAGAGGAGATTACTCTGGATCAGGTAGTGGCAATTGGCGACGGCGCAAATGATTTACTAATGCTTGACAAGGCAGGTTTAGGAATAGCATTCAACGCTCACAAGGCGGTCAGAGAAAAGGCGGACTATAACATTTCACAAAAAAACCTGGACTCTATAATATACCTTCTCGGCATTAGTGAAAAAGAGAAAAACACTATATAGTAAACTTGATTAGGTGCGTGCTATGATTTAAAATAAGGTTATAATTTACATATTGAATTTGTATCCCCTTCGAGGTACAATTAAATAATTAATTTAATAATAATATCTAAAAAAGGATTTATATCATGCCTAAAACTGCAATGATAAGAGCTAGGATTGAACCGAAGTTGAAAGATGATGTCGAATATATCTTTAAAAAACTTGGCATCACAACAACAGAAGCTATAAGTTTATTTTATAACCAAATCAAATTAAGGAGAGGAATTCCTTTTGAAATTAATATTCCAAACGAAACAACCAGGAAGGCTATTATGGAGGCTGATAAAAAACGGGGAATCAAAAAATTTAAGTCTGTTCATGAGCTTACTAAGGAACTTGACAGTTAAATGATAACAATTATAAGAACCAGCCAGTTTAAAAAAGATTATAAGAAGTCAGTCAAAAAGAGGCTGAATATTAAAAAGCTCATAACCGTAATTACACAACTAACCGCAGGAGAGAAACTACCATCACAATTTAAAGACCATAATCTTTTAGGCAAATATAATAAATACCGAGAATGCCATATCGATCATGACTGGCTATTAATCTATCAAATTACTGAAATGGAACTTACCTTAATAAGAACTGGAACTCATTCTGAATTGTTCGAATAGTAAACTTCGCTGAGATTTAATCAACAAAGGTGATTTTTCTTTTTTTAAGTCTTCATATAAACATGTATTTAGTGTTATTGTTCCAAAAGCTCTTTTTTCTTGGTTTAAGAATACAGATTTAGTCGTTATACAAAAACAGATAAT
>JANLHC010000093.1 GCA_024654465.1 Candidatus Scalindua sp. | reverse complement strand
GCAGAAATTTCTCTGACTTCTCTACAGATTCTGACACAACTGGCACAGGTAATACATTTATCCGCTTCTATACTGACTAAAGGATGCCTGGTATCAACGTCATATTTCCTTCTGTCACCCGTATATTTTATATCTCCTATTCCGTATTCCGTAGAGTAGTTCCTGAGATCACAATCAAATCTGGCCTTGCAACCACATTCTATGCAACGTGCAGCCTCCGCCAGTGCTTGTGCTTCATCAATCCCGATATTTATGGCGTCATATCCACCTGATGCCATACGGATATCTGCAGGATGTGTAGATTCCAGAGCCCTTTTCTGATGAACATACCTGGGAGAATAGTCAGCCATATCAAGGTCTTTTAACCTGCCTGCTGTAATTTGATACTCTTTTTTTAGTTCAACCTTAACACCAGTGAAGTAGAGATTGATGGCTTTGGCCGCCTGCTTCCCTTCTGATACGGCACGAATTACAGTATCCGGACCGAAAGCGCAGTCTCCGGCTGTAAACACGCCCTCAACAGATGTAACCATAGTTTTTTCGTCATATGTAAAGGTGCTCCATCTGGTACATTCCGGTACATCTTTCTCATCTTCTATACAGGAAAGATCAGGATCCTGACCGATGGCCGCAATGATCAAATCAAATTCAAGATCTTCCTCGCTGCCTTCAATCGGTTTAGGTCTTCGTCTGCCGGATTCATCAGGATCACCAAGTTCCATTGTAACTACCTTCAAACCCTTAGCCTTTCCGTTTTCCTCCAATACTGAGACCGGAGCGGTCAGCAGCCTGAAATCAACACCCTCTTCAATAGTTTCATCCTGTTCATGTTGCAGGGCAGGGATCTCTTCCTGTGATCTCCTGTATAGCAGGGTGACATCTTCTGCTCCGCATCGTTTAGCTACACGAGCGCAATCCATCGCAGTATCTCCACCGCCGATAACGGCAACCTTCTTACCGACATTTACCTCTTCACCCAGCACAACCTTGCGCAGGAAATCTATTCCTCCGATTACTCCCGGAATATCTTCATTTTCCACCATCATCTTCTTGGCTTTGTGTGCGCCAATGGCTATAAGTACAGCGTCGGCACCGTTCTTTTTGAGGTCGTCTATGGTAAAATCCTTACCCAGTCTCTTATTATGATGAACATTTACACCAAGACCAATAATTGCACTAACCTCTTTATCCAATTTGTCCCACGGCAGTCTGAACCTTGGAATGCCGTACCGAGTCATACCTCCCAATTCTGGTAGGGCTTCATAGAGATCTACTGCATGACCTTGCTGTCTCAGGAAATAAGCAGCTGATAGTCCGGCAGGCCCTCCGCCTACGATAGCTACTTTTTTACCGGTGTCCGGTTTGGTCTCAGGCATAAACGGCCCATGTTCCAATTCGTATTCGGAAGAAAATCTTTTCAGTGGGTTAATAGCTACCGGCTCATCAACAAGACCTCTCCTGCATTGCGCTTCGCAGGGATGAGGGCAGATCCTGCCACAAATCACCGGCAGGGGGTTTCTCTCTTTAATTAATTTAACAGCTGCAGGAAAATTTCCGTTTGATATGTGAGCGATATATCCTTGTACATCAATATTTGAAGGGCAGGTGTCCTCACAGGGTGCGATGCAGTCTCCGCTGTGGTCAGAAAGAAGCAGGTCAAGAGCCATCTTCCGGGTTGTCCTGATAGCTTCTGTATCAGTCCTTATCACCATACCCGGAGTGACAGTAGTGCTGCAGGCCGGTATCATATTCCTTGCCTTCTCCACCTCTACAACACATAGAAAACAACTTGTATATGCTTTTAACCTGTCATCAAAACAAAAAGTAGGGATATCAATGCCCTGGCTTTTTGCTGCTACTCTGATTGTCGCGTCAGCCGGGACCTCAATTTCTTTGCCGTTTAATGTTATTGTTACATTCTCACTCATTATCAATACCTGGAGCTTATATTATGTATAGGAAATTAAAAGTTGCCACAAAGTCACTAAGTTTTTCTTTGTGGCTTGGTGCCTTAGTGGCGAAAAGTCGCTGCCGGAGGCAGCTTAATTTATTAGATTTAAATTTTTTATTCAACGGTAATAGCTTTCGAGTTGCATACTTCAAAACACATTCCGCAGTTGATACATTTTACCTGATCAATGACATAAGAGCCTTTCACTTTCTTTTGTCCTGTTATCGCATTAACCGGACACTGGATTTCGCATAAGGAACAGCCTATACAATCGGTAGAAATGATGGTATGAGTTATCAGGCTCTTGCATACCCCGGCAGGACATCTCTTGTCTTTGATATGGGCCTCGTATTCGTTACGGAAATATTTCAATGTTGTTGCAACAGGGTTAGGCGCAGTCTGTCCAAGTCCGCATAGACTGGACTTTTTAATCTGTTCTGTCAGTTCCTCAAGAGCGTCAATGTCTTCCATTTCACCATGTCCGTCACAAATTTTAGTTAAAAGCTCCTTCATTCTCAGCGTACCGATTCTGCAGAAGGTACATTTCCCGCATGATTCATTCTGGGTAAAGCCGAGGAAATATCTGGCCAGATCGACCATACAGGTTGATCCATCCATTACTATCATACCGCCAGAACCCATAATGGCTCCTGTAGCATTTATCGCGGCATATTCGATAGTAGTGTCAAAAAGGTTTTCAGGAATACATCCTCCTGACGGCCCGCCAAGTTGTACGGCTTTTAGTGGTTTCCCGGATGAAGATCCTCCTCCGATATCTTCCAGAACATAGCGGATCTTTGTCCCCATCGGGACTTCAACCAGTCCGCCTTTTTTAATAGCTCCTGCCAGCGCGAACACTTTTGTTCCTTTGGAATCTTCTGTTCCATAAGCGGCATATGCTTTGCCACCGTTATTTATTATCCATGGCAGGTTAGCCAGGGTTTCTACATTATTGATTATAGTCGGTTTTCCGAACAATCCTTTAATGGCAGGGAAGGGGGGTTTGAATCTCGGCATTCCCCGGTCTCCTTCGATTGAAGCAATAAGAGCCGTCTCTTCACCGCAGACAAAAGCGCCTGCTCCCTCCTTGATTTTTATATCAAAGGAGAAATTGGTTCCCTGGATATTGTCGCCCAGAACACCAAGTTCATGAGCGTCCTTTATCGCTTTATCGAAATTTTTCACAGCAAGCGGATACTCTGCACGGATATATGCGTATCCTTTGGATGCACCAAATGAATACGCGGCGATCAGCATGCCCTCTATTACATTATGAGGGTCTCCTTCAAGGAGTGAACGGTCCATAAAAGCGCCCGGGTCACCTTCGTCACCGTTACAGATTAGATATTTGATGTCACCTTCAGATTGCTTTGCAAAATTCCATTTGACATGTGTTGGGAATCCGGCACCGCCTCGTCCTCGTATACTTGAAATCTTGACCTCTTCGATAACCTGCTCAGGCGTCATTTCCGCTAAAATTTTCTTAATCGCCTTGTATCCATCTCTTGCCTGGTATTCTGAAATTGAGGTGGGGTCCAGATATCCGACATTTCGAAGAGCTATCCTGGTTTGATGTGCCAGATATCGCCATTTATCCAAATCCTGATTGTCGTTTGAGAATATTAGCTGGTCCTCGGGAAGATCTCCCTCTCCTTTATGGAATTTTATGATTCCAGGAACTGTTTTCTTTGTGACGTTACCGTATATGTGTTTGTTGCCATTACCATCGTTTATCTCGGCGATTACTTCCTGATGACACATGCCGACACAACCGACAGTTCTGATATTCATTTCGGGAGCGTGTTTCCGGAAGGCTTCGATTACTTCCTTTGAGCCTGCCGCAATTCCACAAGTCCCTTCTCCAACAATTACGTTCAGATTATTAACGTCCATAATTTAACTCTTTAAATAAATAATTTGGTAAACCATCATTATGAGATGATGGAACCGGATAAGTATATGTCGCGTAAAGCGAGTTGAATAAATTCAGTTTTTCTAAATATTATATATTCGCCACAATCTCTTCGTTCTTTTTGGCGTGTTTTTTCAATGCCCTCTGCGCGTTAGCACCCGTAAGGTTTCCGGAAACTTCGTCTGATATGACCAGTACCGGAGCCTGACTGCAGCATCCGATACAGGCAACCTGCTCAATAGTGTAACTTCCGTTTTCAGCTGTATCCTGCTCTTCGTCAGTAATATTGAGAATGTGGCGCAGAGAAGTATCGAGTCTGTCCGCACCTGTAACATGACATGCGGTCCCGTGACATACTCGTATGATATGACGTCCGACCGGTTTTAATCTGAATTGAGAATAAAAGGTAGCCACTCCGTAAACCTGACTACCTGTAATATCGGAGTTTTGGATTATCATATCCATTGCTGCTCTCGGCAGATAACC
>JANLHC010000358.1 GCA_024654465.1 Candidatus Scalindua sp. | reverse complement strand
TAAGGATTTTGTTGTCTTTCAGTTTTGGTATCTTGTTCAGATGGCATGTAATCAATTTTGTATTTTCTGCATCCTTGCCATATTCCATGAAATAGATTCTCCTTTCTTTAAACATATATACTCTCAATATATACTACTTGTAGTCTTATTACAAAAAATTTTATTTTTTATTAAACAACCCCTTTACTCTCTCTACAATATTATTCTTGTCAATTAAGCCACTCATCATCAGACCTACCGGCGCCATTGCGGTAAATGAAACCCCTACGATTAACAGAATCTTCTTCAAATTGGCCGGATCCTCTTTGCTGAGTTTCTGTTTCAAGAATTCCAATTGTTCAAGGTTTTTCGCAGATGGTGTTGCCTGCCCATTTTCCCATCTGCTTAATGTAGCAGTAGTAACGCCAAGTATCCTGGATAGCTCTTCCTGTGAACACTTGAATTTTTTTCTTAATTGTTTTATATTTTCCGGAGTCATGGCTCTTCTCGAAATGCAGAATAGAAATTCCCATACGCTCAAAGCATATCGCAACTACATGTAGTTGTCAAGTGATAATTTGGGTTTTTATACATAAAATACCGTAATCGAGCAGCTGTATGCGGGTAATAATGTGCATGGAAAGGCATATCTCAATGCGAGATATTTGTCGAGAGGTATTTACGTATGTACAAATCTTCTCTTAAGCGTGGTCTCTATAACAGCTTTCTGAATGCCTCGTTTGTCAATCTAACACCGGGTAAACCAGGCACTGAAACCGCAATGCCTCCTTCAGAACTTTCTAAAACTACCTTGTATTTCATTTATTTCCTTCTTCCCCCTGACTCCCAAATTCATTTTCCAACTCAATAGTATTTACTTTTCCAAATTCAGACAACGGCTTATCAAATTGCTCCATATCGCCGATAACGAGCAATTTGATATCATCGGGATGTAAATACTCTTTTGCCACACGAGCTATATCTTCTTTGGTAACTGCCTTTATATTATCTACATAGGTATCAAGATAGTCTAATGGCAAGCCTTCATATTCTATCTCTACCATTTGACCAACAATGCTTGCACTTGATGTAAATTTAAAGATAAACTGGTTTATATAGGTATCCTTTGCCAGCTCTAATTCATCATCATCAACGCATTCTTCCCTGATTTTCCTTACCTCGTTCAAGGCAAAGTTTATGGCTTTTACGGTAGACTCACTCTTAGTCTGGCACGATACGAAGAAGAAACCAAGATCTCTTGGCGTATGAAAACCACTGTACGCCGAATATGCCAATCCTTCGTCTGAACGAACTTTGCTTGGTATTCTTGAGGTAAAGCTTCCACCCCCAAGGATAAAGTTCATTATCTTGATAGGGAAATAGTCTTTATTTAACCGGTTGATGCCTATGTGACCAAAAACCACACTGGCCTGGTTTACATCTTTGTAGATATAGTTTATAGATCTTTCAAACTTTTTCTCAACTGCAGGAACTTCCGGAAAATCTATCTCTCTCTTTTCCCAATCTGCAAAAACGGCCTTTAGCTTTTTTAGTATTTCCTGAGTATCAAAATCACCGGATATACCCATAATAACATTGTTCGGGCAAAAGTACTTTTTATGGAAAGCAACCATGTCATCCCTGGCTATATTTTCCACGGTATCTTTATACCCTATTATTTTTCTGCTGTACGGATGATCTGCCTTATATATTATCTTCCTGAACTCTCTGAACATAATCTTTTCGGGAGTATCATTTTCCCTTCTGATATCTTCCAGTATTTCATCTTTTTCCTTCCTGATCATATCATCCGGAAAAGCGGGATTCATCAAAACATCCGCAAAAACCTCCAGACCTTTGTCAATATCCTTCTTCATTGTTGAGAGGGATGCGCTACCTGATTCTCTGCTAATGCCTGTCTCAACTGATGCAGCAATAAATTCCAACTCTTCATTCATCTGTTCCGGCGTTCTTGATTTTGTACCGCCCCTTCTCATTACGCTGCCAACCAGATTCGCAAGTCCTGCTTTTTCTTCAGGCTCATAAACGGCACCTGTCCTGAAATTGGCAGAAATATTAAATAGAGGCAACTCATGGTCTTCAAGAAGATAAAGGACCATGCCATTGTCCAAAACCAATCTTTCAGGCTTTGGCGGAGTAAACTCAATTGGTTCGTATTCAAATTCAGAGACTATCTTTGCACCTTCAGATTGAGGCGCAGTCATAACCGGCTCAATCGCCTGCCCGCTGTGTTCATCATACGCAAAAAGCATTTTTGCCTGCCCAATAGAGAAACTTGACAAGATGAGAATCAAAATAAATAGATAACTTAGTGAAAAATTAACCTCCTTTGTTTTCATGAGCTGCTTCCTTTCCTTTCTCTTTATCATTCACTAAGATTGCTACCGTTCTGTTGGTCTTCTTAAAATATTTGTTTGCGACACGCATAATGTCTTCCGGAGTCACAGCAACTGTCTTTTCAACAAGCGTATTAATATATCTCCATCCTGAAATCGCTTCGTATGAAGATATTTCACTTGCCAGCCCTGACGCAGATTCCAGACTCCTTACGAAACCGGCTTCCAATTGATTCTTTATTTTTTGTAATTCATGGTCAGTCACAGGAGTTGTTTTCAGCTTTTCCAGCTCTTCGTATATTGCCGCCTCAACCTCTTCTGCTGTATGAGGATGTCGTGGTGAAGAGAAGAAGATAAAGGTATCTGCATACCTGGATGCTCCACCATACGCATGAGCCATTACGGCAATACGTTTTTCTTCTATCAAACTTTTATACAACCTCGAAGTTCTCCCGTTTGAAAGAATCGCCTCGATAACATCAAATACATATTGATCCGGGTGTCCAATTGCAGG
>JANLHC010000090.1 GCA_024654465.1 Candidatus Scalindua sp. | reverse complement strand
GTTATACCTGAAACGTATTCCGGCGTGTATTTTTTTACTCCTTTTTTAAGTTCTTCGAACCCTTCCGTACGTGTCTTTATAAACTCCTTATCTTCAAGCCCTTCTTTCAGGATTACGTGTATTATCCCATTTAACAGCGCAATATTTGTACCGGGTATCAAATTCATCCATATATCCGCCTTCTCTGCAAGCTGCGTCTTTCTCGGATCACCTACAATCAGTTTTGCTCCGTTTCTCAAAGCGTCTTTTATCTTCAGTCCGATAATCGGGTGTGCCTCATAGGGATTGGCGCCTATTATGAACAATAGTTCTGCATCGCGGATCTGGTTAAATGAATTAGTTGCTGCACCGCCGCCGTAGCATGCCGCAAGCCCTGACACGCTCGCGCTGTGGCATACCCTTGCGCAGTTATCAACATTGTTTGTGCCCATCATTCGGCCAAGCTTCTGGAATATATAGTTCTCTTCATTTGTACATCTTGATGATGAGAGGAATCCCAGGCTGTCCGGCCCGTGTTTTTTCTTAATCTCTGTAAACTTTTGAGCGATCAGACTTATGGCCTCGTCCCAGCTGGCCTCTTCCAGTTTGCCATTCTTTCTTATGAGCGGTGTGGTTATTCTGTCTTTATGGTGAATGTGCTCGTAACCAAATCTGCCCTTTACACAGAGACTTCCTTTGTCATTAACCGGAGCGTCAAAGCACTCTGAAATGGATACAACCTTTTTATCTTTTATATTCAGATAGTAGTTACAGCCTGTCCCACAGTATGTACAGGTTGTCCTGACCTTTTCAAATTGCCAGGAGCGTCCCTTGCCTTTTACGGATAGTTCCTGTAAAGAACCAACCGGACATGCCTCAATACATTGGCCACAGAGTTCACAATCACCCTCTTTTGATATGTTAGTCTTATTTGGAGTACCCAGAGCGGTAAATCCGTTAACTTTGAATCCGAGGGCATAGGACCCCTGGAGTTCAGCGCAGGTACGCGCGCACCTGGCACACATAATACATTTATCTCTGTCCCACTCTATAACTCCGTTATTTGGATGTTTAGGGAATTTCCTGATAGTCTGCTGACTCCACTCCGCATGTACGTCAAACTGGTATGCATAATTCTGGAGTTTACAATTACCAGTCTTTTCACATGTCATGCAGTCATTAGGGTGGTTTCCTAGTATCAACTTAAGGTTGTTCCTTCGGAGTTCAGTAATGCTATCGCTTTCTGTAGTAACACTCATACCATCCCAGACAGGAGCGTTACAGGCTGTCACAGGCCCCAGGTTCCCATCTACTTCAACAACGCACATTCTACACTGCCCAAATGGTGTTAGCAGGCTCCAATGGCATAAAGTTGGAACATGGATATGGTTTTTCTTTGTAACATCAAGGATGGTTTCACCATCAGTTGCTTCATACTCTTTCTGGTTAATTTGTAACGTAATCTTTTTCATTTATTTCCCCTAATCACCGTGCTATTAAGCTTTAGTAAAACAAACTGGTTTTATTAAAAGTTATGATATTATTTGTGTTTATGTACAACATTTTTTTGCGTAGTATTAAAATAAACGTCAAAAAACAATATATCGTTTGTAGATTCTACAAAACTACAGCATGTAATCAATAATAATAAATAATAACAGTCACGAATACAAAGCCGAGCAATTATTATCATCACGCATAACGCTGGTCAGTATATGGCGTTATGACAAGCCGCACTTGCTTGTAATTATTACTTGTCGATTTGGTTTAATATGAGATTTTTGGGCAGTCATGTAGGCTGGAGTCGTCAGTTGCTCAATCGGCAGTAACGACAACCTTCTTCTCAACGTAGTGCAATGAAGAAGTTTTACACGCCTCTACGCAAGCCATATCATCATACCCTTTGCAATCATCACAGTTAAAAGCGACAGCCATCTCTGCTTCTTTGGTGATAGCACCAAAAGGACAGGCTTCAATGCATGCCCAACAGCCGGTACATTTTTCCTGATCTATAATAACATTACCGTCCTCGAATTTAGTAATTGCGCCATATTCGCACGATTCCCTGCATTTAGGATTTTTGCAATTCTGGCAATAGGTTGCATGCGGCTTATCTTTTCTAAAACTTATGTAAATCCTTGGAACCGGTGTAGGGTCTTCAAAAGATGACAAGATTACATCTTGTGACTGCGAATGTCTTGCGGCACACTCAATCATACATCTTTTACAGGTAACGCAGAGTTTGCTTGTAAATCTTTTTTTTGGCTTTGACATAATGTATTAACGATTCTGTAATAACCGTCTTTAAAAATCAAAATATTAAAATAGCAAATTCTTAATTTATCAAAATTGTTGTTTAAGCGCAATAATTTTTATCTAATTATACATATTCATTAAAGAAATATTTATCCTTTCACCGCATCTATAAATTTCTTTATAAGTCTTTTATCTTTTTGGCCGGGCGTTGTTTCGACACCTGAAGAAACATCTACTCCGTAAGGCTTTACGATTTTTATAGCCTGTGATACGTTCAAATGTGTTAATCCTCCTGCTACGATTATGGGAATAGAAGTCTTTAATTTTTTTACAATCTTCCAATCAAAGGTGGTGCCGGTTCCACCCATTTGGCTTTCTGAATATCCGTCGAGTAGAATAGCATTAGGTTTATACTTCTTTATTGGAGTGATATCTTTTCCATTTTGAATTCGAAAGACCTTAATAGTTTTAATATCTTTTAGTTTGTTGATAATACTCGGGGGTTCATTACCATGAAGTTGTATTGCATCCAGACCGCAAAACCTGTAGACTGCTTCGATATTTTCTGCAGTTTCATCGACAAAGAGTCCAACTGCCGTAACAAATGGAGGTAATTTTCGTACAATAGCCCGGGCTTTTTCTTTGCTCACCTTTCGTATACTTTTGGCAAATACAAAACCAATAGCATCCGCACCGTAATCGACAGCAAAAATTGCATCTTGTAAATTTTTTATTCCACAGATTTTTACCTTTGTCATCGTGCAAACGATATCAAAATATGAATATCAAGTCAAATCGATAAATATGTTAGAAAAACATTTTCAGATTTGTTCTAAGTATAAAAAGGTTGGATATATTAAACAGTTTTTGCTATAAGTGTTTGTACAAATAATTTTAATTCAGGACAGAGGAAAAGTATTATGAGGGCGTTTAGAGGTTCAAAGTCAGTGAAGATGCGCTGCAAACAATCACTTTGGATATTAAGTGTTATAGCTATTATGTTTTTTACCTTCTCCTGTGGAAAGTCAGACAGGACGGCACAGGAAGAGATAGGGATGTTAGAGGGAAATGTAGCTGCTCAATACGAAAGTACCGAACTGCTTTATGAAAGTCGAACAATTTTCAGGATGCACATGCAGGACTTGGATGAGTGTGAAGACGCTTTGATAGATTCTGTTGACAGGCAGGATTGGGAAGGAATAAAGAAAAGCGCAATGGATTTGAAAAACGCATCTGCGGTGGTCTTTACCGGTAAAGGGAAAGATGATTTGCCGAAGGAATTTGTATTGATAGATACCATGTTTCATTATCAGGCGCTTGCTGTAGTTGAAGCGGCGGAATCCAGGGAAATGGTTAAGCTTAATATCGAATATGAGAAATTGAGGGATACCTGTGATCGTTGTCATGAAAAATATAAAACAAACGGCTTGTAACAAAGGGATACAAACTTATCATCGTTTTTTATATTGAAGTTCGGTCAATGTTTTATTAATATCACTTTTTTATTTTGTCAGAAAATTTATATTAAAGGTTATCATTTATGAGCTTAGATAAAATAACAAGTATTCTTGGTGATGAAGAGGCCGAAAATTTACTAAATCATAAGGCTAAAGTTTCCAGTGAACAATTACATCTACCGGGACCGGATTTTGTTGACCGGATCTTTGCACTTTCAGATCGACCAACACCGGTTTTACGAAGCTTGCAAAGTATATTTTCTCACGGAAGATTAGCAAATACCGGTTACGTTTCAATTTTGCCGGTGGACCAGGGTATTGAACACTCTGCCGGTGCCTCTTTTGCTCCAAACCCCATATACTTTGATCCCGAAAATATTGTTAAACTTGCTATAGATGGCGGGTGCAATGCTGTCGCGTCTACTCTGGGTGTATTGGGTAGCGTAGCAAGGAAATATGCCCACAAGATACCTTTCATTCTTAAATTTAATCATAATGAGCTTCTAAGATATCCAAATCAATTTGACCAGATTATGTTTGCATCTATTGAACAGGCAAGAGATCTGGGTGCTGTGGCTGTCGGAGCTACAATTTATTTCGGTTCCGATGAGTCGACTCGCCAGATTATAGAAGTCAGCGAAGCGTTTAATACTGCACATGAAATGGGAATGGCGACAATCCTCTGGTGTTATCTGCGGAACTCGGCATTCAAAAAAGGTGGTATCGACTATCATACCTCAGCTGACCTTACCGGGCAGGCCAACCATCTGGGCGTGACGATTCAAGCTGATATAATCAAACAGAAACTGCCTGAGTGTAACGGTGGTTACAATGCTTTGAACGAAGGTGGAACAAGCTACGGTAAGACTCATAAGAAAGTCTATTCTGATTTATCATCAGATCACCCTATAGATTTAACCCGTTATCAGGTTGTCAATTGTTATATGGGAAGGGCGGGCCTTATCAACTCAGGAGGTGCTTCCGGTGAGAACGATCTTGCTCAGGCAGTAAAAACAGCAGTTATTAACAAACGTGCCGGAGGAATGGGACTTATCAGCGGACGAAAAGCTTTCCAGAAACCTATGGATGTAGGTATTGAGTTGCTAAACGCGATTCAGGATGTTTATCTAGACGAAGAAGTAACAATTGCATAAGATTGAGTTGCTCTCTATAAACACGCCTAACCCTCACGCTTCTTTCGTTTTAATTATCCAGGTTTACAATTTTATCCGCGAATAAAAGCGTTTTCTTTACCAGTTCCACATTCGGAAGATCTACTGATGCCACCTTCCTTTCCGCTTCATCTTTGCCGGCTCTACCTGCGATATGTCTATACAAAAGCCGCTCTTTTACTGTTTTTAGTGGAGTGTCAATATACCATACCTCATTCATTTTTGTACGTATTATGTTCCAGGGAGAAACGTTGAGCAGAAGGTAGTTCCCTTCAACAATGATGAGCTTGTTACAGGGTTTAATAGTGATAGAATTTTCCACCGGATCGTGTATTTTTCTGTCGTAAGCAGGACACATTATACTCTGATCTGGAAATTCATGTAATCGGTTTATTAATTCTACAAAAGAATCCGCATCAAATGTCTCGGGCG
>JANLHC010000017.1 GCA_024654465.1 Candidatus Scalindua sp. | reverse complement strand
AATTATCATCAAGTCTATGGCATTCTCTATCTTCATGGGTTTTGCAGGCGGGCTCCTTCCTGCCTTCAGGGCATCACGCATGAACATTGTAGATTCGCTGCGGGAAGTTTAAAAAAATAGTAAAGTACCTACATATAAACAATTGTGGCACATAAAATTGGATTCCAGGACTGTACGATAGCAAGAACTTTCGCAAGTTAGTTTTACTTCTATCAGAAATCTACAAAAAAGGACGAGAACATGCTAGTTTTGGTAGAAGTTGACAAATGTCAAAAAAAGAGTATAATTTCGCAAGTTAGATAAAAAACGGTGAAAAAATGGAAAGAATGAGACTTTACAATACTGCTAACAAAAAGATGACTACTGTAGTCAAAGTAGTTGTGGGTAGAGTACGTCTGGAGGTTTTCACCGGATAAAGGGTAAAAAGAGTTAATATTAAATATTCAAACCCCTTTCGGCGAAAGCTGGAAGGGGTTTTTTTTATTGCTAAAGGAAATCGAGAATGAACAAAATGAATTTAATAAATTTGCCTAAAGTAGTCGTATTTGTAGTAGAAGGTGGTGTGTCGCTACCTCCGTAGGGGTTTGTTTACTTTAAATTGTTTATAAGCCCCTGCCGGTATGATGCTGGCAGGGGCTTTTTTTACTTACATTGAAGGAGTAATCATGAAATATTCAGGTGCAGAGATAACAATAAAATTATTAGAAAAAGAAGGAATAGATATTATTACGGGTATACCAGGAGGTACAAATTTACCACTGTATAGTGCGCTTGCTAAAAGTAAGATAAGGCATATCCTCGCAAGACATGAACAGGGAGCCGGTTTTATGTCACACGGGATGGCCAGATCAACGGGTGAGACCGCGGTTTGTTTTGCTTGCAGCGGACCCGGGGCGACTAATCTTTTAACAGCCATAGCAGATGCTAAAATGGATTCTGTCCCTATAATTGCTATTACAGGACAGGTTCCCTCTTCTCTAATAGGAACAGATGCATTTCAGGAAGTTGATATTTATGGAATAACGATACCGATAACAAAACACAATTTTCTTATTCGGTCGGCGGAAGAGCTATTGAGAATAATTCCGGAAGCTTTCCGTATAGCCTCAGAAGGGAGACCCGGCCCGGTTTTGATAGATATACCTAAAGATGTTCAACTGGAAATGATCGAAATAGAATCTTTCGACAGGTCATTTGAGGAAGACGACCTGCCTATATACATTGATGAGGTTGAGATTAAGAAGGCGGCAAGAATGATAAACCGTTCTAGAAAACCTGTTTTATATGCGGGCGGAGGAATCATCTTATCCGGAGCAGAAGATATGTTACTGAATTTTTCGCATAAAAGTTCTATTCCGGTTGCATCTACTTTAATGGGCTTGGGATGTTTTCCAAGTAGTGACGATATGTTTATAGGAATGCTTGGCATGCATGGACAAAGATATACTAATTATATCATGCGCGAAGCTGACCTAATACTCGCTTTTGGGGTCAGATTTGATGACCGTGCGACAGGCAAAGTTAAAGAGTTCTGTCCAAACGCTAAGATAATACATATAGATATTGATGGCGCGGAAATGAATAAAATAAAAAAAGCTGATATAGCTATTCAGGGTGATATTAAACAGGCAATAAAACAATTATTACCTCTGATTGAACATAATGATAGAAAAGAATGGACAGAAACTATCATGGACATGAGAGAAAAACATCCAATTTCTAAAACGACGAAACATGATGAACAATTGCCTAAGGCTATAATCAAAAAGATAGGAGGTTTTGCGGGAGAGGACACGATTATCACCACGGATGTTGGGCAACACCAGATGTGGGTTGCACAGTGTTATCCTTTTTCAAAACCCAGAACATTGCTTACTTCCGGAGGCTTAGGAACAATGGGTTTTGGGTTTCCAGCCGCAATCGGAGCAAGTTTAGCTAATCCTGGGAAAAAAGTTATCTGTTTCAGCGGGGATGGATCTTTTTTGATGAATATTCAGGAATTGTCAACATTGTATGAGCTGAAGCTGGATATTAAGATAATAATCTTTAATAATCGACACCTTGGACTAGTCAGACAGCAACAGGAATATTTTTATGGCAAAGAGTATATAGCTTCACAGTTTTACTGTAAAACAGACTTTGCAAAGATCGGTGAAGGTTTTGGGATAGAAAGCTATGATTTGGAGATGGCTGAAAACCCTTTTCTTACGCTTGAAAAAACGATAAAAAAAGAAGGTCCGGTTTTGATCAATATCCCTCTTGCTCCTGAAGAAAATGTAACACCAATGGTTGCACCCGGTTGTGCAAATTATGAAATGATAGGAGGAGAGATAAATGAATAATATCGCAAACACAATTATTGAACTGATTGTAAACAATCATCCCGGTGTAATGTCGCATATTACCGGTTTGTTTACAAGGCAAGCTTTTAATCTGGAGGGCATATTATGCGGGAAGATAGAAGACGGCTCTAAGAGTAGGATGTATTTACTTGTTAATGATGACGATAGGTTAGAGCAGATAATAAAACAGATCGAAAAGTTGTATGATGTATTAGAAATTACTGTGCAGAAAGATTATGATCATACTATCTTCAATAGATTACATGAGATCATTATGTCGGACAGATAAACAATTTAAAATGCTCTCGTTATAACCTCCCTTCTACCTTGACTTGAAGATAACAGGTCTCCCGAAGAATGGTGCGAAACGGTGGAGAGGATGCAGCGTTGATCGTTGAGTTGCTTGTAAAAACCCAGGAACCTGAACATGATAGAAGTTTACCATAGTCTTATTGGTGTATATAATCACGGTTACTTTTTCCTGCATTTTATTGAATTTCTCTAAAATGTAATGGTAAGTATATAACCAAAGCCAGGCCTTCGTAGGAATTAAAAAGAAAATTACTCATTTATCTGTTTCCTTTTCCCACACAATAATATTAAATGGCTGAGTGCCTTTGCTATATTTTCTGCAGCAGTTTCATCAGTTGTGAGTAACAGACAGCTTTCCGCTTCATAGTGTGATTTCGGGTAATTTCCCCCGGTTTGATTCAGCATCGAAGTTACTTGTTCAATATCGTCTTTGTAGACCTGCCATTTATTTGTATGATTTGCTTTAATTTTGATTTTTATATGTACCGGGTAAATTGATTTCATTGCATCATCACCTTGTGTAGGGTTTATTTTGTATATTAAGGAAATCTTTGGATTTAAATTTTCCAGTTTTATCACTTCTGTAATTCTGGTTTGTGATGTGGGAAATTGCTGGCTACCTTTGATAGTTTTTGCATACCTGATATTGTTTTTTTCAATTATTATTAATTCCCGGTTCACTACATTCAATTTGTAATTTTCCTCTTTTGTACCCTCCACCTGATTGCCTAGTATTCGTCCTGAAAAATATGTTTTAATTCCTGTAACTTCCGGCACCTCTGTTTCAAGGTAAGATATGATTTCATCCCTTGTTGGTCCTTCAATTGCCGTTGCTATTTGAACTCTGATTATCGATAATAATACAATCAATATAAAAATTGATATTGTAATTTTTCTCTTCATAATATTCACTTGATTCATGACAAGCCATTTCGTGTCGGCCTGACCCAGGAAGTTGGCAATACTCAATAACCGGGAACTACATCAGACTTTATCATATCCATATGCCGGACGTAACTGAAAAAAAAGTACAATCTGGATATATACTGATACAGCCACGAACGCAGCTATGATAAATAGTCTTTTGATACAATTCACTCTTAAACCCCTGTTTCCCGTACTAATCAGAGAGGAGGTTATTTTATTTCGGGAAGATACAGAATTTCCTTCCGAATAAGATCGTTAAACAAGAACCTCGGAAAATGACAGGAAGGCAGTGTGGTGTAATCAGGTGAGAATAAATAACACAAATCAACAGCTATTCTATCTTCCTCAGGGTATCATTTGCTGGAGCGGACGAGACGTACATAGAGATTTGAGTCGGTGAAGCGCCAGCGAACCAGCTTCTCGTGTTCAGTGTATTGAGACTCTGTTTACCAAAAGCACTATATCAATTCCGATTTGGTTCCGGAGTAGTTGAGGTTGATGGCGGTAGAATCGGAAAACTTATTGAAGGCTGGTTGGTTGATCTTTTGTCAACAATATAATAGGCACGACAGTATGGACTTGTTCGGCTTATTTTACGTCAGATTAAAACCTTAACTTTCCAGATGGTTTTTGATATCATAAAAGCATGAATAATTTAGCACTCAAACCAAATGATAGAGTGTTGATTCTCGGGGGAACCGGCTTCATAGGAAAAAGGCTTGTTTCTGAACTCACCAAAAGAAATATCAGACTAAGACTGCTTGTACGTAACCCGTCAGCAATACCAGCAGCTATTCTCAAAAACAAAGATATCGAGATTGTAAAGGGCGACATTGTCAAGGGTGAGGGTCTTGAAGAGGCTGTCAGCGGAATTCACACCGCATATTATCTCGTTCACTCCATGGGCGGCAAGAGCATGTTTAAAAACACTGAATTCGCCAGGATGGACAAGAACGCTGCAAAAAACTTTATCAAATCTGCAGATGAAGCCGGCATTAAGAGAGTGATTTACCTTGGTGGGCTTGGAGAGGCCGGAAAAGGTCTTTCGGAACATCTCAGGAGTAGAGAAGAGGTTGCCCAAATTCTCTCGTCGGGGAAACTTAAGGCTACAGTTCTTCGCGCAGCAATAATTATAGGTGCAGGAGGCGCATCATTTGTAATGCTGAAATATCTTGTGGAACGGCTTCCTGTTATGATATGCCCGAAGTGGATAGATACGAAGATTCAGCCAATTGCGGTAAAGGATGTCCTAGCATACCTTACCGGATGCCTGTTTAACACTGACACAGCAGGGGAAAAATTTGATATTGGGGGACCAGAGGTTCTGACTTACCGGGAAATGATGCAGCAATATACAGAGGCTGTAGGAATCCGCAGGAGGATTATTTTCCGTGCACCGGTTTTATCACCCCACCTCGCCGCCTACTGGGTAGACCTGGTTACACCGATACCGTCTGGAATAGCACATCCCCTCATAGAAGGGTTGAAGAACGAAGTAGTATGTCTTGATGACCGTATTACAGAGTATATTCCTATAGAGAAAACATCGTTCAAGACAGCAGTAAAGCTTGCAGTTTCTGAAAAAATGAAATAATCAGAACGACTCGGCATCTTTCCTAAAGGATTAAGAGTGTTTTTATGTAACGTTAATACTAGTCTAAATTTTTCAAAACATAATAACAGATTTTTCTATTTTCAATTTATATTTTATACTTTATTAACTTCCTATCAATAATTAAATTATGTAAAATGAAGGAATTAGATCTTTAGTAATTCGAAATTTAAGACCATTTATTAAAAATAATGCTAAACAAAAAACTATTATTTATAGCCGTAATTATTGTGTTAAGCATGGGTTGCCGTTCAGTTGCAAATACAGTGAAAACAGATAGGTTAAGAAACTTTCCTGCTGAAGTCAATGCTGGAGATATTGTTCATGTTGCAACCGGTGAGAATGTAACGTTTTCACAACTTGCCGATTCTTTTGACGGTGCCAGGATAATCTATGTAGGCGAGGTACATTCAAACAGGAAATCTCATGAATTAGAACTACAGGTACTGAAGGAGTGTTATAAGAGAAGCAGTGGTAATATAGCGGTCGGCATGGAAATGTTCAAGAGACCGCATCAGGAGATTCTTGATAAATGGACAAACGGGGAAATCAGCGAGAAAGATCTGTTATATTCAACTGACTGGGATTACGAGTGGGGATATGACTACAATCATTATAAAGAAATTATGGACTTCATACGTGAGAATAAGATCCCGGTTGTTGCACTGAACATTACAAAAGAATTCGGCAAAACAATAAGAAAAAATGGAATTGAAGGTCTGAGTGAGGAAGAAAGAAAAACTCTGCCTGAAATAGATACTACAGACGTCTATCACAGAAAATATCTTGAAAGTATATTAAAGAGCCATGGCCATGGTGATACCGACATGAGTGGTTTTTTCGAGAAATTTTATCAGGTACAGTGCGCATGGGAAGATGTTATGGCTGACAGCATAACCGGGTATCTCTCCTCTCCACAGGCAAAAGGCAGAAAGTTACTGGTATTTGTAGGAGGTGGCCATATCATTTATCATTTTGGTATTCCAAAAAGAGTGTACCGAAAAAACTATCTCCCTTATCTAACTATTGAAACATACGAGAAGAGAACTCTTAATCCGGACAATGATCATCCTCTATTCGCAAGTGATATACCCCTTCAGCCCGCGGATTATGTGAAGGTTGTTCAACTACCCGAACCAAAGAAAACAAAAGTGGTGCTGGGAGTAATGATCCGAAACCTGAAAGAGGATGAAACGGAAGAGGAGAAAATAGATAAAGACAAAAAAGTACAGAAATATAAGGTTGTTATGGATAGCGTACGGGAGGATAGTCCTGCCGGAAAGGCTGGTCTGCAGGCAGGAGATATTATCCTGTCAATGGATGATGAACCGATAAACAGGGTATTTGATGTGATCTATCATGTACGCCAGAAAAAGGTCGGAGATACCTGCCGGATAGAAATATTGCGCGGGGAAGAAAAGATGACGGTAGAGGTAACCTTCTTTGAATCAAAAAAGTAATGGATGGATCTCAGGCCCGTAAAATGTAACTATAAATAGGGAGCATTCCCAATTTTTTGTAAATCAGGTATGATACCCATGAATACGTGGATTCGACCTCCGGCCTTAATCCACCTTACAAGTGAGCAAACGTATGG
>JANLHC010000350.1 GCA_024654465.1 Candidatus Scalindua sp. | reverse complement strand
ATTGTGGAGTGAGGAATGACTAAAATATATGTATTTCCGGGTCAAGGGTCACAATCTCCCGGAATGGGGGGGGAGTTGTTTGATCAATTTCCTGAATTAGTGAAGCAGGCCGACGAGGTGTTAGGTTGTTCAATCAAAAGCCTTTGTCTGGACGATCCGGAAAATAGACTTAATCAGACGGATTATACACAACCGGCACTGTATATAGTGAATGCGCTTACTTATTTGAGTAAAACAGAAGAGACAGATCTTCGTCCTGATTTTGTTGCCGGGCATAGTCTCGGCGAATATAACGCTCTTTTTGCTGCCGGTGTGTTCGACTTTTTAACAGGTTTAAGGATAGTACAAAAAAGAGGACAGACTATGGTAAAAGTGACCGGGGGAGGTATGGCGGCAGTTATTGGCATGCAACCGGATAAGATTAAACAGGTTTTAAAAGATTCCTCTTTTGAGACAATCGATATTGCAAATCTTAATTCTCCGAAACAGACTGTAATCTCCGGACGAAAAGAGGACATTGACGCTGTTAAGGCCGTTTTTGAAGAGGCAGGTGTAAGGTTGTTCATTCCATTAAAGGTAAGTGGTGCATTTCATTCTCGTTATATGCAGGATGCCCGGAATGAGTTTGCCGATTTCCTGAAGAATTTTGAATTTCAACCTGCAGAAATCCCGGTAATTGCCAACTATACAGCAGCTCCTTATCAAAACGATGAAACCATGAATAACATGGTCCGGCAGATCAGCAATCCGGTACGTTGGGTAGAATCTATTCAATATCTCAAACTGCAGCCCGAACCGGAATTTGAAGAGATAGGCCCGGGTAATGTATTAACCAAATTAATCGCACAGATAACATAAATAAAGTGACTAAAGTGTGAAGTGAGCTAAAGTGACTAAAGTTAAAAGATATTGCGAAGCAAAATGCCATAACTTGGCGATCAGCGGGGATTAATTTAGTATGGAAAAAATGGTAATTGAGGGCGGTTATCCTCTAAATGGAAAGGTCAGGGTTAATGGAGCTAAGAATGCCGCATTGCCTATCATGGCCGCGTGTCTGCTGTTAAATGGAACGTCGAAGTTAAAGGGTATACCTGAGCTTACAGATGTAGCAACTCTTTGCAAGATCCTTAATGAGCTTGGTACAGATATTAAGAAATGCTCGGATGGTTCACTTGACATTACTGTTAAGTCTGAGAAAAATATAATAGCTCCATACGATCTTGTCAGGACGATGAGGGCGTCAATTTGCGTTCTGGGACCTCTTCTCGGGAAACGGGGAATGGCGCAAGTGTCTATCCCGGGTGGATGCTCAATTGGCTCCAGGCCAATAGATATTCATATTAAAGGCGTTGAGTCGCTTGGTGCCAAGGTTGAAGTGAGGGATGGATATATATTTGCTACAGGGGAAAAACTGAAAGGGAGTGATGTTTATCTTGGTGGGCCGTATGGCTCAACAGTTTTGGGTACTTGTAATATTATCATGGCCGCTGTACTCGCAGAGGGAAGGACTATAATAGAGAATGCAGCCTGTGAGCCTGAAGTGCAGGACCTTGCAAATTTTCTGAATAAAGCAGGGGCTAATATAACCGCAATAGGTGAAAACAACCTTGTCATTGATGGCGTTGATAAACTGAACGGTATAGAATATGAGATAATACCCGACAGAATCGAAGCCGGAACCATTATGATTGCAGGCGCAATAACCGGTGGGAACATAACATTGGAGAATGATGCGTCATGTTATCTGGCTTCTGTTATAGATAAGTTACGGGAAGCCGGTGTTGATATTAAGGTGCCTGACTTCGGTATGAATATTCCAGGCAGTGTAAAAAGTGGTGAATGCACAGTTAAAAGCGATGGGAACATTAAGCCGATAAGCATCACTACACTACCGTACCCCGGCATGCCTACAGACATGCAGGCTCAATTCACCGCACTGCTGAGTATTGCAAATGGGACGAGTATTATAACAGAGAGGGTATTTCCACATAGATTTATGCATGTTGCGGAACTCAACAGGTTGGGCGCAAATATCAGGAATGACGATGCTATTGCAATTATTAAAGGTGTATCGTCGCTTTCCGGGACAACAGTGATGGCATCTGATTTAAGAGCGAGCGCATCGCTTATAGTTGCGGGGTTGGCAGCCAAAGGTGTAACAGAGATCAGACGGCTTTATCATATTGATAGAGGATATGAAAGACTGGAAGATCGCCTGACAAGCCTGGGCGCAAAGATTTGGCGGGAAAAGGAGTAAAAGTTGTTTTTTCTACCTCTAAGGGCACATCCTAAAATAATTTACGTTGAATATTCCTTCAATTTATATTAAGTTATAAACTTTTCTAGTCAGGGTATTTCATCTGACAATGTACGTATTGTGCCTGAGAACGTTTTATTGGGTAAGCATATGGACGCGTTGAGACATATGGATGAGAAATACTGAAAAGGCGTAATAATGTTTGAATCAATTACCGGAAATTTCGAAACAATATTTAATAAAATGCGCGGCAGGGGCAGGCTGACCGAGCAAAACATACAAGATGGTTTGCGTGAAGTAAGGGTTGCGCTTCTCGAAGCAGATACAAACTATAAGGTCGTAAAGGATTTTATAAAAAAGGTTACAGAAAAGGCAGTCGGAGAGGAAGTCCTTAAAAGCGTTACACCGGGCCAGCAGATAATAAAGATAGTACAGACCGAGATGGCAAATCTTATGGGCCCCGGTGATTCCACCATAAAGTATGTGGACGGGGACATTACGGTCATCATGCTTGCAGGATTGCAGGGAAGCGGAAAAACTACAACTGCGGGTAAGCTGGCAAGTATGATTTTATCAAAAGGTAAAAGCCCATTACTCGTGGCCGCTGATGTTCAGAGACCTGCTGCCATTGAGCAGTTGCAGGTAATCGGGAAGCAGCTTAATATCCCGGTATATACTGAAAAAGGTTCTAGCCCCCTTAAGATATGCAAATGGGCGATGAAGCGCGCATTTCTTGACAAACATAATGTTGTCATTCTGGATACTGCAGGCAGATTGCATGTTGATGAAGAGTTGATGTTGGAGTTGAATCAGATAAAGAAACAGATAAAACCAACACAGATCTTCTTTGTGTGTGATTCTATGACCGGTCAGGATGCTGTTAACAGCGCAAAAGAGTTCCATTCTCAGTTGGATTTTGACGGTGTGATCTTAACAAAATTGGATGGTGATACAAGGGGAGGTGCCGCATTATCAATCAAAGCTGTTACCGGTAAGCCTATAAAATTTGTTGGAGTAGGTGAAAAGCTTGATAAACTTGAGGAATTCCACCCTGATAGAATGGCTTCCAGAATTCTGGGAATGGGTGATGTTGTTTCTCTGGTTGAAAAAGCTCAGTTGGCTATTGATGAGAAAGATGCTGAAAAATTAGAAAAAAAGATTAAAGATAATACACTAACCCTTGACGACTTTCTCGGCCAGTTACAACAGGTAAAGAAGATGGGGTCAATGAAGGATATACTCGGCATGATTCCTGGAATGGGCAAAAAGATGAAGGGGATGGACGTTGATGAAAATCAACTAAAAAGAGTTGAGGCCATTATTCGTTCAATGACGATTGAAGAGCGAATGAATCCTGATAAGATTGAAGGCAGCAGGAGGCATAGAATATCTCATGGAAGTGGAACAAACTCACAGGATGTAAGCCAGTTACTGAAACAATTTAAGCAGATGAAGAAAATGTTCAGGTCTCTGGGTGACATTGATCCCAAAAGCTTTCAGAGGGAGGGGGGGATGCCGGTAGATGCCATGAGGCTTCCCAGGAAGATCAGGAGTAAACGAAAGAAGGTAAAAAGAAAAAAGAAGTGAGTAGTGAGTGCGATCAAGTTAGATTTATTAAAACATAAATAAGATAAGGAGAATCGTTATATGGTAAAATTAAGATTAAAGAGAATGGGACGAAAAAACAGGGCTTTTTTCAGGCTTTGTGCGTTTGATGCAAGGGAAGAGCGAGACGGAAGAAGTATTGAACAGTTAGGTACCTATGATCCGATGGCAAAAGATGAGGAAAAAAAGGTTGTATTAAAGAGAGAAAGGATCGAATACTGGCTTAGTGTCGGCGCTCAACCAACTGAAACGGTAGCCAGCATTCTCAAAAAGAACAAAATAGGAATTAAATCATAAAGAATATTTAGCAGGTTACTTATGCGAATAGATATCTTGACCCTGTTTCCTGAAATGTTTCAGAATGTATTGGGAGAGAGTATGTTGAAAATTGCCCGCGAAAAGGGGCTTGTAAGCTTCCATTTGCACAATATCAGAGATTACTCTAATGATAAACACCGGTGCGTGGATGATAAGCCGTACGGGGGCGGTGCCGGTATGGTAATGAAACCTGAACCGGTATTTAATGCGGTTGAGGCGGTGGAGCTTCTTGATGATGCGGTGTCAACAAAGATATTGCTAACCCCGCAGGGAAAGACGTTTAATCAGGGAATTGCTGATAATTTATCGAAAAAGACTCGTTTAATGATAATTTGTGGACGCTATGAGGGGTTTGATGAAAGGATACGATCAGGAATAGATGCTCTCGAAATTTCTATAGGCGATTATGTTCTTACTGGTGGAGAAATACCGGCAATGGTTGTAATTGATTCGATTAGTAGATTGGTTCCCGGAGTTTTGGGTGGAGATGATTCACTGCAGGATGAGTCTTTTGTGAATAGAATGCTTGAATATCCGCAGTATACAAGACCTGCAGAGTTCAGGGGGATGAAGGTCCCTGAAGTACTGAAGTCCGGTCATCATTCAAAGATCGAAGAGTGGAGAATGGAAAATGCCATTTTGAGAACACAGGAGAGAAGGCCTGATCTGTTGAAAGAGAAAACAGAATAATATAAACAATACTTTACATAAAGGAGTTAGAGATATGAACATCGTTGACGAAATTGAAAAAGAAAATATGAAAGAAAAAACACCGCAATGCAAGGTTGGTGATCTGGTTGATGTGCACGTCAGAACCGTTGAAGGCGAGAAAGAGCGCATTCAGATTTTTAATGGTACTGTTATTTCTAAAAAAGGCAGTGGTAACAGGATAACAATTACTGTTAGAAGAGTAGTGCAGGGAGAGGGTGTTGAACGCGTATTTCCGATACACTCTCCAAATGTAGTAGACATCGTAGTGAAAAAGAGCCACAAAATAAGACGTGCAAAGTTGTATTACCTGCGCGATAGAAAAGGAAAGGGCGCAAGGCTGAAAGAAATTCGTAGACGAGTAAAGAAAGCAAGTAAATCTGATCAGACGGATTCTGTTGTAGCTGATGAGGAAACGGTTGCAACTGAAGAGACTCCAGCCGAGACTACTAAGGCATCGAAGGCTGCAAAGACCACAAAAGCGTCGAAAGCTAAGGCTAAAAAGAAGGATGAAAAACCATCAACTGACTCCTGATGAGCTTTGCAAAAAGGGAGAAACCCTGGCTGGAAAGATCTTGAAAAAAAAAGGGTATAAGATACTGAAACGGAATTATGTAAGCAAATACGGAGAAATTGATATTGTAGCTTATGACAGGGGTACCATTTGTTTCGTTGAGGTGAAGACTCGTCAGTCAGAGAATTACGGCCCTCCGGAATTGGCGGTAACTAAAGAGAAGAGAAAAAGGATCATTCGGACCGCATTGAATTACCTGGTGACAAATCATATCGAAGATACAGATTGTCGTTTTGATGTTGTTTCTATCTTATACAAAGAAGACGATAACAAACCTGATATCGAATTGTTCGAAAGTGCATTTACGGCTGATGGAGTTCTTGACTGAGCTCAAAAGATATGATAATTGACACACACGCACATCTTGATTTTCCGGATTTCAAAGATGATATTGATGATGTAATAAAACGTGCGAAAGACGTTGGCGTTGAATACATTATCAACGTAGGGACAAGTGTTGGCACAAGTGTAAAATCGCTTGAACTGGCAAAAAAATATGATCATATCTATGCAAGTGTAGGAATACATCCTAACGCGGCATCTAATGTTACCGCCGATGACTGGTCTCGGTTGGAAGCATTGGCCGGGCAGAGCAAAGTTGTCGCAATTGGAGAGACTGGGCTTGACTACTACCGTGATCGTAGTAAGAAGGAAGACCAGAAGCGTCTGTTCCATCAACATATGGAATTAGCACAGAAGCATAACCTGCCGGTTATAATTCATAACAGAGAAGCCAGTAGTGACTGCCTGGAAATTGTTCGTAAATATAGTGGCAGGGTAAATGGTGTTATTCATTGCTTTGCCGGTAGTAGAGATGATGCAAAGGAATTTCTTGAACTTGGATTCCATATTTCGTTTGCCGGTCCGGTAACTTATCCGAAAGCTGAAAATTTAAGAGAAGCATTAAAAGCTGTTCCTGTCGAAAAATTGCTTCTGGAAACAGATTGTCCATTTTTGGCGCCACAGCCAAAAAGGGGTAAGCGGAACGAGCCATCTTATCTTCAATACACCATTCCGATCCTTGCGGAATTATACAAATTGACGGTTGAAGATATTGAGAGAATTACATCTCTCAGTGCAAAGAATCTGTTTGGTCTTGCACAAAGTGATCTGAAACCTGAGATTGCCTACATTATAAGAAACTCTCTTTATCTGAATATAACCAGCCGATGTCCCAACAAATGTGTCTTTTGTTCGAGGGAAACTGCTCCATACGTAAAGGGGCACTATCTTGGGACTGATAATGAGCCAACGGTTGAAGAGTTGAAAGATGCCATTGGCGATCCGTCAGGTTATGATGAAGTGGTATTCTGCGGTTTTGGTGAGTCCACGGAGCGCCTGGATGTACTAAAGGAGATTGCCGGATATTTGAAAGAGAGAGGTTCCAAAGTAAGGCTGGATACAAATGGCCTGGGAGACCTGATTAATGGAAGATCTATTTGTGAGGAGCTGGAGGGCTTAATAGACACTATTTGTATCAGCCTGAATACCAATATAGAGGAAGAGTATCAGAAGCTGTGTCATTCAGAATATGACTGCCAGGCATATCCGGCCCTGATATCATTTATTAAGAAAGCACGAGACTACATACCTGACGTAATGATTTCCATCGTAGGCATGCCCGGAATTGACGTTGAAGCATGCAGGAAAATAGCTGAAGACCTGGGAGTTCGTTTCCGGGTAAGGGAATATAATAACGTCGGATAAGATTTAGACACGAATTTCACAGATTGACACTAAAAAGGACAATTCAAACTTTAGCTCACTTTTAACTTTAGTCACTTGTATTTCTACCCAACCCCGAACCATTTCTTGACAGCGGCGTATAGATCGACCCTGTTTCTTGCTGCTATCAGATCTGCCTGTATCATTTTGCGCTGTGGATGATGCCTGCAGTATCCAACTGAAAATTTACGGAAATATCGTATGCTCTTTAACATCGGACGGGTTTCCGCGATCATCTCATAGTGTTTCAGGAAGACTTCACCCTGTTCTGTCAAATCTGGTCTTTCAGGTTTTGGCCTGCCTTCCCACAACGCACGGGTTTCATTGAATATCCAGGGGTTACCGATAGCGCCTCTTGCTATAATCACTCCATCAAGGCCACAGGTCTTTATCCTTTTGACAATAGTTTCCGCGTCCATTAAGTCTCCGCTTCCAATGATCGTTGCCTGGGGGAACCGATATTTAACTTCTGATATTATCTCCCAGTCACCCTTGTCACGATAAAGTTCTTTGACGGACCTGCCGTGGATGATTAACGCATCAATCCCTTCCGCAACAGCTCCCTGGCATATTTGCCAGAACTTATCCATTGATTCCTGACTCTTGTCAAACCCTGCCCGAAGTTTTATAGTGACAGGGCATGAAACCGAATTTCTTACGGACCGAATGATCTTAATTGCAGTTTCAGGTTCTTTTAGCAGATATCCTCCACTGTGACGCCTGAGCACTTTTGGGGCTGGGCAGGCAAAGTTAAGGTCGATCAGGCCAAACCCGACGTTCACAAATGCAGCGGCAGCTTTTGCCATAGTGTCCGGGTCTTCACCGAGTATCTGCGCGCCGACCAGGCCCTCATCAACCGTGGGTTGAAAATATAGTCTGTTGAAGGCTTTTTTGTGGAGGGCGATTTTTGCGAGTATGACGCCTGTATACGTTAGCGGTGCACCATACTTATGGGCAAGAACCCGCATCGCCCTGTCTGTGTAGCCGCTTAATGGTGCCTGATAAAATGGTACATCAAGGCTTATATTTCCTAATTTTAACATTGTCTGATCCGATTCTTAATTTATGAAATTAATAAAGGGTTGCATTCTAAAATAAATATGATGTTGATGCAATAGAGCAATGGGATAATGATGAACAAAATGCATTATGATGCAAGAAGTAAAGCAACTTATATAGTATTTTTTGTATATACTTTCAGGATGCACAAATTACTGTTTATTGAATAAATCAAGTTTCTGTATGTGCGATGTGTAGATTATAATTGTGAGCTATCATCACGGCTTGCATGTAGTACAGGGTATTGCTCCGTCTCTTATTGCTTGTTCTCTGGATTGAAAATCGATTATATCATCAGGACTGCTTTTTAAATCCACACAATCAGGTCGGTGGAAATTGCGTGCGAATTTTGAAGAGTATACGTGTCCTTTCCATGTATTTCCTGTTTGCACTGTTTTACGCTTGTTTGGCATGGCGCCTGATTTTGATTTCAGAGCGCTATCCCAGGTCGACTGTAGGCGTGCATAATAGTGCTTTGCCATAGAGTGTCTTCCTTGAGCAGCGTAAAGCGTCACCAGATTGTTCAGTAATGTTGCTATATCCTGATGGCCTGGTTCTAGGGTTTTTTCCAGAATTGCGAGAGCCCGTTTATAGAGCTGTTCAGCCATTGCATATTTACCCTGAGTGTAGTAGAGTGTCGCCAGATTACTCAGGGATGTAGCTACATCCGGATGGTTCGGCCCGAGAACTTTTTCTCTTATTTCCAGTGCGTGCTTGTAAAGTTGTTCTGATATGGAGTATTTACGCTGTAGTTTGTATAACCCTGCGAGGTTATTCAGGGAAGTGGCATATGAGGGGTTGTATTGTCCATACTCCTTTTCGCTTAATGCCAACGCTTTCTTTAAGAGTGGTTCTACTTCGGCATATTTACCTTGAGCCTGATAAACTAATGCAAGAATATTCAGGGATGTTGTCATTTTGTCATGGTCTGTATCCGGATTTTTTTCTCTTATAGCCAGTACCTGTTCTAAAAGTGGTTCTGCTTCCTTATACATACCTTGCGAGTAATAGAGTGCTGCCAGGTTGTTCATGGTTTTAGCAACGGTAAGGTGGTTAGTACCAAATGCTTTTCCCTTAATCTCCAGTGCACGCTTGTAAAGAGGAATGCTTTCTGAATATCTACCCTGGGCTTGAAAAAGCAAAGCCAGATTATCAAGATCAGTTGCGACATCAGGATGGTCTCTTCCTAAAGCTTGTTCATCAATTTTAAGCGCCTGCATGTAGAGAGGCTCGGCATTTGAGTATTCGCCATGTGAAAAATAGAGCAACCCCAAGACGCTAATGGAAGCCGCAGTCTTGGGATGATCAGATCCAAATTCCTCTTCTGTCGCCTTTAATGCTTCTTCGGCGACTTTGATCGCTTCTGAATATTGTCCCTGTTTATTAAGCAGAAGAGCCTTCGTTTGCAGTTCAGTTAATGACATCTCTTGAGAGTATGCCGGAAAAGCAAAAGTCATGGCAGATGTTATCAGCAAGGCAATAATTATAGCTTGAATGACAGGGTGTAATATCAGTTTTGCAAGCGTTGTAATTGGTTTAGTCATCATAGTGGTTAGACTCTTATTTTGGCAAAATTTAAAAATTTAAGACCTCAGGAATTTCTTAATCCTTCAATATTGTACTTCCAACTCGTTCGGATTAGAATCACTTAATATATAAATAATTTGATAATTTTTTAACAAAATATTAAGATGCAAACTTAAAATGAGATTAAGAGTTAGTTTTTTTAATGAGTAAATGTTGAGGTTTATAGATAATGCTAAGAAATGCACACGTAGACGACGTGGAAGAGATGAACAGGCTAATAAATCAATTTGCCAAAAAAGATCTGATGTTGCCAAGGTCTTTGAGTGAGTTATATGAAAAAATCCGTGATTACTACGTTTATGTAGAGAATGAAAGTATAAAAGGGTGTGCGGCGTTACATGTATTCTGGAAGGATCTGGCAGAGGTCAAATCAGTTGCAGTTGATGAAAAGTTCCAAAAAAAAGGAATTGGTAAAGAGTTGGTGCAAAAATGCTTTGAAGAGGGGAGAGCGCTCGGCATAAACAGGTTGTTT
This sequence comes from Candidatus Scalindua sp., assembly GCA_024654465.1. Lineage (GTDB taxonomy): Bacteria > Planctomycetota > Brocadiia > Brocadiales > Scalinduaceae > Scalindua. The sequence goes on along the minus strand of JANLHC010000350.1, from coordinate 11,429 downwards.
GTTCTGACGTATATTCCTGAGTTCTTTGAACATATGGGTTTCAAACGAATTGACAAAGATCTTCTTCCTCATAAAATATGGTCAGAATGTATAAAGTGTTATAAATTTCCTGACTGTGGAGAAGTTCCACTGATGATTGAAATCTGATTGTTTGTGGTGGATACTTGTAGAGAAAAGAAGCAATGTAAAAGAAATGTTGTTTTAGAAATTATTTTGTAAACAATTGAAGAAAATGGTGATACATAATGAACAAGCGATGCTTGTACATTATGTATCACCTGGTAATTCTCTTTCGAGCTTCATGTCTGCGAGAAGTTTAGTTAACTTGCTCTCCGGCAAGTTTTGTCCTTATATCCTCCAGTATCTGACGTCCGCCCCTTCCGAGCAGCTTTTCTGCAAGTTCGTTTCCCATAGTAGCAAAATCATCTACTTTACCCTCAACTGAATCTCTGATGACGGTGGTTCCGTCGAGTGAACATACAACTGCTTCCATCTTCAGATTGACCGGGAATATGATTTCTGCATGAGCACCTATCGGGATTTGACATCCTCCCTGTAGCCTTTTCAGAAGAGTCCTTTCTGCCATTACTGCAAACCTGGTATCAAAGTGTTGTAAGATTTGAATTATTTTATTGATCTGTTCATCATTTCCCCTGACTTCTATACATAACGCTCCCTGTCCAACAGCGGGAAGCATTACGTCATACGGTATTACCTCACTTGCTTTGTCAGCACAACCAAGTCGTGTCAGACCGGCCATAGCTACAAGTATTGCGTCAAGATCGCCTGTTTCTAATTTATTTAATCTGGTATCAAGGTTACCTCTCAAATCAACTATTTTAAGATCCGGTCTGCAGGCCAGGACTTGTGATTTTCGCCTCAGGCTGCTTGTGCCAAGTTTCGCATTTTGAGGGAGATCTTTCAACGATATATTGTCTTTGCTGATCAGCGCGTCGCGCGGGTCTTCACGTTTTGTTACCGCACCTATTTCAAGACCGTCCGGGATATCTGTAGCCATGTCTTTCGCGCTGTGGACAACTAAGTCAACTTTCTTATCAAGAAGTGCGTCTTCCAGCTCCTTTGTGAACAATCCTATACTTCCGATTTTTGATAGAGGCACATCAGTTATATTGTCGCCGGTTGTCTTGATTATTTCTATAGTAAATTCGATCTCTTTATTAGCTTTTTCCAGTTCCGATTTTACCCAATTAGCCTGGATCAAAGCCAATTTGCTTCCTCTGGAGCCAATAACAATTTTATTTCTGTTTTCCAAAAAACCACTCCTATCTGTCTATATAAAACTAATCATAAATATTCAAAATTCCAAACACTCTATTTGTCTCATAAATCAATTTTTTTGTCAATACTTTTTGTTTCAGGGGTATTGCCACTAAGGTACCAAGGCACGAAGGATAAAAAGATAAATGAAGATTCACCACGGAAAGACACGGATGCCAACTGTTTTTTCTATGTTTGTTATATTCCGTTTCCTGACCTTAGTGCCTTAGTGGCAGATGTATTTCTCCTTGATGAAAAATGGATGTCAGTCTATAATCCCTCTTTTGAAAGGATTATAAAGCTATGATAGAGATTAAACCTGTTGATAAGATAAATGCAACTGTCAGGATTCCAGGCTCGAAGAGCTATACGAACCGAGCACTAATAACTGCGTTACTTGCTAATGGAGAATCGGTTGTAAAGAATGCCTTATTAAGCGAAGATACCAGGGTTATGATTTCCTGCCTGGGTGAACTTGGCATACAGGTAAACGTAATAACTGAAGAAAACAGATTAATAATAAAAGGGTGTGAGGGGAAGATACCGGTAGACAAGGCAAGTTTATTTGCGCGTAATGCGGGAACCGTCGTGCGTTTTATGACAGCCGCCTTGACACTTGGTAACGGGCAATATGAGATAGACGGTGTTGAACGAATGAGACAGCGGCCTATACAACAGTTGATTGATGCTTTAAATCAGCTCGGCGCGGATGTAGTATCAAAGGAGGGCACAGGTTGTCCGCCGGTATTGATAAATGCCAGTGGCTTAAGGGGCGGAACAGTTAAGATTCCAGGTAATATCAGTAGCCAGTATATCAGTGCTATCCTTTTAACAGCACCCTATGCAAACAGTGATGTCCGAATAGTTGTGATTGATGACCTCGCTTCAAAGAATTACATTGATATGACTATAGATGTTATGAACAGATTTGGTGTTGCTGTAGAAAGGGATTCGTACAAAGAATTTTCTGTTAAGTCAGGTCAGGAGTATAAAGGTTGTGAATATATGGTGGAGCCGGACGCATCAGGCGCTTCCTATTTCTTCGCTGCCGCTGCTATTACCGGGGGCAAGGTCAGGGTTGAGGGTCTGGGTGATAGCTCATTGCAGGGTGACGCAAGATTTGTTGATATATTGGCTAAAATGGGTTGCAGAACGAAGAAGTCTCATGATTGGCTGGAGGTTGAGGGTGGTGAATTAATGGGTATAGACGTGGACATGAATGATACTCCAGATGTTGTACAGACCCTGGCACCGGTTGCGGTTTTTGCGAAAGGAAAGACGCGCATAAGAAATGTTAAAAATCTCAGATACAAAGAGACCGATCGTATTACGGCTATTGTTAACGAACTTAAAAAAGTCGGAGTAGAAGCAAGAGAGTTCGAAGACGGTATTGAAATTTTTCCATCACCTCCACATTCTGCGGATATATCGACCTACAATGACCATCGCATGGCAATGAGCTTTGCCCTTCTCGGTTTAAGAACCAAAGGGATAAGGATAAAGAATCCGGAGTGTGTTGAAAAAACGTTTCCTGATTTCTTTGAAAGATTGGAAAAGTTATATCACTGACACAACATCAGCTTATTAATATTATTTATCTTGAATTAGTATTTATTATTTGTTATAAGTCCTGCTTTAAACGGCAAGGTTGTATTGTAATATAGTATGTTGTCATAATATTATGGCTACAAGTTGAACAACCTTGTGGCTTTTTTTTATATTTGTGCAGAAGAAGGAGGTGTAACAGTATGCCAACAGGTACAGTCAAGTGGTTTAATGACAAAAAGGGTTTTGGTTTTATTTCTGTCGAGGGTGGAGATGACATCTTTGTACATCACACTTCTATTGAGGGAGAGGGTTTCAGGACACTTGGAGAAGGCGACAAGGTTGAGTTCAAAATTGTCCAGGGCGATAAAGGCAACAAAGCTGAAAATGTTAAAAGAATATAAATTTTTTAACGCACTCCCACGTATTTTGAATCTTGAGTCGCAATAGACTTCTGTTGATTGGAAATATGGAATTTCTACTTGTGCTTAGGGGATGACCTTTATCTCGTAACCCCCGATATCCTTAAAAAGATATCGGGGTTTTTTGTGTTGAAATAATAGCGGTATATATCATGATTAAGTAACGATGGAATTGAATGTGCACACCGCGGTTAAACTCTTATTCTATTACACTCATATTCTTTATAGTTATTTCATCAATTGGTACATTTTCGAACATACCGTGGCGATGTGTCCTGGTTCTCCCAATAGTATCAACCACATCCATACCATCTATAACCTCACCAAAAACAGCGTAACCAAAACCGCTTGAAGAGTTGTCCTTGTGGTTGAGGAAATCATTATTTACTAAATTGATAAAGAACTGTCCCGTGGCACTATTAATAACATTTGTTCTCGCCATGGCGAGTGTGCCTCTCTTGTTATTTAAACCTCTACGTGCTTCATTTTTAATGGGATTTTTTGGAGGTTTTTGATTCATTTCAGCATCAAAGCCACCGCCCTGAATCATAAAGTTAGGGATTACTCTATGGAAAATCAAATTATTGTAGAAACCATCAGATACATATGATAAAAAGTTTTGGACAGTAATTGGGGCTTCATTTTCGTACAATTCAATAGTTACATTTCCCTTTGATGTTTCCATTAAAACCTTAGGATTAGCGTATGCAGAATTAAGTTGCATACAAACGAAACTAATCAGGATGAACGCAAAGAGGGAGGCTGTTATTTTATTAAAATACCGTTTATGCATCTGTTATTCTCCTAATAATTTTTCGTAATAATTTTAATATAAAATCTCAATAAGTGGAGGAACATTTTTGTTACTACCCGATTTCACCTCCCGCAAAGAGTGGATTCATGTCAGGTATTTCCTGGCTAATTGAGAATTTAGGTTACATCCATTTAATCATATAAACCGGGATAATTCAATGACTTTATCCATTTCGTTGAGAGGGACATATTTATGAGATTCCAATTTGTTTTCAAAGTAAATGCTGGTATGATTATGTGGCATTAATAAAACCTTGTTGACTAACTTAGGCAATTGCATAAATTACAACCTAAAAAGATATTCATAGAAAAAGACGTTGTTAATTCTTCCGTTACCAGGCAGATACTCAATAAGCTGCCGGGTATAACAGTTGAATATATTGATGATTATAGAAGTATCAAGATCGATGGGAGAACAACTGATGATGTTTTCAAAAAGAGTAAGGAGTGTCTGGCAATAGCCGGTAAAAAGGGTGAACTTGTTAAGCCGTTCAGGTGCAGGGATGGCATAGTGGGGAATACGGAATATTTTATCAGTCATGGTAATAATTGCAGTTTTGATTGTGAATATTGTTTTCTTCAGTGCTACTTCGATAACGCTGTACCCACCGTATTTATAAATCATGATGAGATGCTGGATGAAATAAAAGACGTTTTACTTGCTGCAATCGGTAAAAAGATAGTATTCCATGCCGGTGAATTGTGTGATGCCATGGCCTTTGACGATCTTACCGGTTTATCCTGTAAACTCATTCCACTGTTTTCTGAGTATCCCAATGCAAGGCTGGAACTCAGGACCAAAACCACTACCATAGAGAATTTATTAAATATAAAAGCAGCGGATAATATTGTGGTTTCATGGACTTTCAGCCCGCAAGTAATTGTTGATACTCATGAGCACAAAACACCGTCACTGGAACAACGAATAAGAGCGGCGGAAGATGTTCAATCTGCAGGTTATAATGTTGGAATATGCCTGGATCCAATAATACTGTGTGGCGACTGGTTTGATCATTACAAAGCGATGCTTGAGATCCTTTTCGAAAGATTGAATATAGGGAACGTTAAGTTCATAAGCCTTGGTGGTTTTAGATATCTTCCGTCTTTGACGAGAGTAATTAGAGAAAGAAACCCGCAAACAAATCTCCTGCTGAGTGAATTTGTGCCATGCGTTGATGGGAAATACCGTTACTTCAGACCAACCAGAGCAGAAGCGTATAAGGAAATAGGGAAGGTGATAAGAGATCTGGCCAAAGATGTTAAAATTTCACTCTGCATGGAAACACCTGAAGTCTGGAATTCGGTGAAAGATGTTTTGAAATAAGGAATATAAACAAACTAGATTTTATTTTAACGCAGAAGCGCCGAGAGCCCAGAGGTTAATTATATCTTTTTCATGTAAATTTAATTTTTGATGTAGAGGCACGATTTATCGTGTGTTACAAACACGAGTTTGATAAATTAAACTGCTACAATAAGTACTTTTAGAATGAAACAACTTTATTATTTTAAATCAGTCTTTATTTTAATTATTCTTATATGTCTAAATTCTATAATCCAAAACGCAGCAGAAATATTTTTGATCCAAAGGATGAGAACCCTTTTAAGCTGAGTCGTTCAAAGATTGATCTATTCCTGGAATGTCCACGCTGTTTCTATATAGACCGTAGACTCGGGGTGGGTCGTGTGCCCGGTTTCCCTTTTAATTTAAACAGCGCTGTTGATACCTTGCTGAAAAAGGAATTTGACTATTACCGGGCCAATAATCAAAATCATCCACTTTTAGAAAAACATGGTGTTGATGCCAGGCCGGCAGCCCATAGAGATCTGGATAAGTGGCGGCATAACTTTACCGGTATCCAATATCTGCACAACCCTTCCAATCTTCTCATTTTTGGTGCTATTGACGATTTGTGGATAAATTCTAAAGATGAGTATATAGTTGTTGATTACAAGGCGACATCAAAGAACGAAAAGATTACCCATGTTAATCTTGGCTGGCAGATAGGCTATAGAAGGCAGATGGAGATTTATCAGTGGCTATTGCGGATGAACGGATACTCAGTTTCCAGCACCGGTTATTTTGTTTACTGTAACGGACAGACCGATAGAGAGATGTTTAAAGGCAAACTGGAATTTGATATTACACTGATCCCTTATAAGGGAGATGATTCATGGGTAGTTAAAACTGTCAATAATATTCATGCTTGCCTGATACACAGCCGGATTCCTGATGCAACAGAAGACTGCGATTATTGCGCATATAGAACTGCAGTGAAAGACGTTTTGAAAATAAATAATACATAAATAAATGTATAGGAATTTCAAAATTGCCACAAAGTCACTAAGACACCAGGTTTTTCTTTGTGGTTTTGTGCCTACTGGCGAAAGAATGTAAGCGATATGTTATCCGATAAAAATTATCTGTTAAAACTCGCGAAAGCGCGTATGCCGTATGGTAGATATAAGGATATGTTACTGCTCGATCTGCCTGAATGGTATATAGTCTGGTCTGTGAATAAAGGTTTACCGGAAGGCGAACTTGGTGATATGCTCAAATGCGTTTATGAAATCAAACTGAATGGATTAGAGTACCTGTTTAAACCGTTGCGTTAGCTAAGAGGGACAGACTGCCATCATTATCAAATACTTAAACATCCTAGCCTCCAATAAATACAGATTTATCGCACTAATCACAAATTCAAGACACCAGCTAGACCTCCCGATTATGTTGTTTTGTAGCAATAATCCGGATATATAATACGCCAAGAATTGCGGAAAGAACTGAGGCAACCAAAATTGATGTTTTTGCGTTATGGAGATGCTCGGGTTGCGCGTCAAAACCCAGTGCGGCGATAAAAGTGGACATGGTGAAGCCTATCCCTGCTATGAGCGAAACACCTATGACATGTACTAATTTAATGTTATCAGGTAAGCAGCCAATTTTGTAGCGCAGGCCCAGCCAGCAAGCGCCGGAAATACCGATAAATTTTCCAATTACGAGTCCAGTAATAATTCCTAATCCAGTTGGATGCTGGAGGCTAGCGATAAATGAGCTAAAGCCAAATACTACGCCGGCATTGGTCAACGCAAACAGCGGTAAGATAAATAATGCTACCGGTAAGTCCAGTGCATCTTCCCAGCGACGTAAGGGTGTGCTGGCACGTTCCGCAAAATCGCGCACCTCTAGTACTTGTTCGTGATCTCGTCTGCTACCGAGAACATCCACCTCTTTTGTTTTTTTCTGCATTGAGTTGATTATCAATTTTGCTTTATCGAGCAATCTTCCCGACGCTAACTTGGGTCTTGCTGGTACCGTCAAGGCAATCGCGACACCGGCAACCGTGGGGTGAACGCCGGACTTGAGCATCGCCCACCACGCTGCAACGCCGATGATAATATAGAATAGCGGCTGGCGAACGCCTGCATAGTTGGCCACTGCCAAAAACGCAATAAGTGCAAATGCAATTGACAGGTGCATTACAGATATTTCCTGGGTGTAAAATATTGCAATGACCAGTATCGCGCCGACATCGTCGACAATGGCGAGACCAACGATGAAAGCCAGGAGGCTAACAGGTATATGTTTTCTCACAAGGGTAAGGACACCCAGCGCAAACGCGGTATCGGTTGCCATTGGTATGCCCCATCCAATCTGTGAATCAAGTGACCAGTTGAACAAGGAATAAATCACAGCCGGACAAATCATTCCACCGACGGCACAGAAAATCAACATACGTCGATTTTCAGGTCGAGCGAGTTCTCCGGCAAGTACTTCCCGTTTGATCTCAAGACCGAGCAGGAGAAAAAATATCACCATCAAACCATCATTAATAATGTGTTTGAGTGAAGCACGTAGCTCAAATCCTCCCACAAAAAACCCAATCGGTGTGTGTACCAGATTCTGGTAGGTAGAAGAATAAGCTGAGTTTGCCCACCAAAGGGCCGCGATTGTAGCGACCAAAAGAAACAGGCTGGAAGTTGTCTGGGAGCGAGTGAAATTGGAAAATGGATCGTGCATATTTTCCAGACCTCGCTGCAATACATTTTTAGAGTTTTTGGTCATATTAATGAGCTGAATATACTTTAAAGAAGCGACGGTCGGTTTTATTCCGAACGAACTCTAACGGTCGTGGCATTTCAACTACATGAAGTAATTTGAATTCAGCACAGGTATTATTATTCATTTAAAGAACATTATAAAAACAGAACGTTAGAATTAAACGGCGCCGCTTTTCGACGTCTGAGCAGGGCAAAAACCCTACCTTGCGGTTTTAAGTGACTTGTTATGTGGTTTCAGTCTCTGCTTTTTTTTCTATTGTCGCACTTAATTTTTGATATAAACCAAGCGCCACAATTAAAATAGCTGATACAACAATTAGTAAAGCCCTTAGCCTTCTTCCGAATAATTTTTCAAGCCTTTTCAAAAATCTGTCATTACCGCACTGCCCACCAGTCATTGAACACTTCCTTATATTCTTAGATTACTCATCCTTTTGAATATAAGTATGAATAATTTTTTCTATTTCTTGATTTTCTGCTAGTTCTAACAACGTGCGGTTGACATCTAAAATAAGCTGTGAATTTACTGGAAAAGCAAAACCATAACCTTGTTTATAATATTCAGCTTTACTGATATATAGATTCTCTTTTTCATTCTCTTTTAAAAAGTACAGTAATTGCGGACGATCAAAAATCACGGCATCCACATCTTTACTTTCTAGTTTTTCAATAGCTTCGTCTAAATTATTAACACCAATAACTTTGGCTTTCGTTTTTCTTAAAAACTCTTCCGAAGGTGAACCTGAAATCGTCGCTGCTTTTCGGCCTGAAAGCTGTTCGACGCTTGAAACGGTTGTAGATCCAATGGTAGAAAGTGTTAGGGTGCTTGCAATCCCAGCTACCATAGATGTGGCAAAAATTATAGATATAACTATCCATAATCCCGTTATTATTCTACCCATTAACGTTATAGGTGCTTTATCACCATAGCCCGTTGTGCTCATAGTTACAATAGCCAACCACATTCCCGCTCCAATACCTTTTAGTGGATCGTGCGGAAACTGTTCTGGTGATTTTTTATGCTCGGCTAACCAAAGAAATGAACCTACAGTAGCAAGTATTAGTAAAAAAATCCCGACAGCCATTAATAATTTAATACTGAAAAACGGTTTGATTGTTTGCCAAATGCTATGATTATCAATTCGGGAAATAATGGAGATACTTGAGTTATAGAAAGGTTGCGAAAATCGCATGGTTTCCAAACGCTTGGCCGTAATACTGATTGGTCCTACCACTAAATCGACATTGCCTTTGCTTAAAGCATCATTTACATTTTTAAATGATACATACTCATAGCTCCACGATTTTTTTTTTGCAATTTTATCCCAAACATCCAGAGAAATCCCGGTCTTGGATTCATCAAACACAAAAGGCTTACTTCCAGCAATGCCAACGCGTAATGTTTCTGTTTGCACACCTGCTGTTTCCGTTTGCGCCATGATTGGATTAGCGCAAAAAATAATGGTTAACAATAAAAAAAATGGTTTCAATAAAGATTTAATCATCATAGCCTTTAATTCGTTAATTTTTTAAGTTTAATTTATACAATATTCATCTATTTTTTATTTTGTTTGGAGGCTTGCAGGTAACGTGTTCGTGTATGATTTCGTTGCGTTGAGCACTAGATAAATATGGATAGCGACTATTTATTGGATTTACGTGGTCTTCCTCGCGGTAAAGCCCTTAGCCTTCTTCCGAATAATCTTTCAAGCCTTTTCAAAAATCGGTCATTACCGCACGGCCTACCTGTCATTGAACACTTCCTTATATTCTCAATGACTTGTTCATCATCCTTTTCTTTTAAGTATTCTAACCAATCTTCTATCTCTTTCTCAGGTACACAAACAAAATGGACATGATTAGTCATAAGACAATACGCCCAAATTTTTAAAGCGTATTTTTCGCCGTATTCCTGCAACCATTGAAGATATTGACCGAAATCGTCTCCATCATCAAAAACCGGCTGTTGATAGTTCCCCTTTGGGTTACATGATGTGGATAACCAGGGGCGACAGTTCTAGCAATTCGTGACATAAATAAAGAATATAGCTTACTTATTTAGTTGGTCAACAACAAATAGTCGCTGTCCCTGTTTATTCTTCACTACAACCCACAAACAAAATAACAGTTAAAGATAGGACAAAACAAAGAGTTTAGAAATAATCGAATCGCAAATGACAGAGGGGTTGGCTCTACTGACTTGTTAGCCCCTTTTCCCTTTCCACAAAACGGCCTGAAGCAAATTTGTGTAATACGCTGGCCATTAACGTTTGATATGGGATGGCTTCTTCTAATGCTATAGTTTGGATATCCTCTAAATCCTTTGCTGAAATTCTTATATTTACTCTTTTATTTTTTTTAATGTATTCCGAGCAAACACTCTTCATCTTCTGAGAACTGTTCCGGGCATAGGAAAGATTCAAAGTCTTGGTAGGCTTTTAATCCTACTATTTAATTTAGAAGTTGCAAGTATATATCAACAACAAAGACCCTATTCTTTCCCTCTACGCTAATTCCGGAACATGATCAGTTTCATATTTTTCGATGAGAGTACCAATTATATCCATCAGTGATGCTAAAGGATGGTCTTCGTCTTCACCTACCTCATCAATAAGGCTATCAAGTAACGCCACTAATTGATTATATTCTTTTTCTGTATGAGGCACATAAACAACGCTTGAAACTATAGGCCAAACATTAATAATTTTTTTTATATCACGTTTTAACATTTTTATTCCTTCCATTTGTTTTTATCGTATTCTGGATGCGTCAGTATAGCACGGATATAAACTTTACCGCGATTATAGTGAATAGCAGCGATTAGTCTTGCCTTATTTCCTCCGATATTGAAAACTGTCAATTTTCCAACTTGATCTGCATTTGGAAATATTTTTCGCAATTCAGAAAATGAGATAAAGTCAGATTTCTTAATTTGTTTATACCAATGATTAAGAGGATTTCTTGTATCAGGATGTTTGTCCGCAAAATCATTAAGTCGCTTTCGAGTAATAATATGCATGCAGACATTTTATACTTTAAAATGATGGATTTCAATTATGTTATATTGCAAAAAGCCTAACGTCGAGGTGAGCAACCCTGTTTGGCACAAAAAACTATTAATAAAAATAAAATAAACAATGAATCCAAAGATATAGAAATCGCAAAAGATAAAGGCGTCAACTCCAGTGACTGGATAGAAGATAGAACTACTTTAATCTGGTTAGGCAAAGATAAATCGAATAATTTCGATTGCAAATATTGTAGATTGCTAAGTATATTCTGCTTTCAAGGTCTGACCCTAGACGCACT
>JANLHC010000349.1 GCA_024654465.1 Candidatus Scalindua sp. | reverse complement strand
AATGGACTTATAACAATGTATAAAATAGCAACTATACCCGGTGACGGAACCGGGCCTGAGGTAGTTCGAGAAGGATTGAAGGTACTTGAAGTAGTGGGTAAAAAGTACGGCATTAAGTATGAGCTGGTTAATTATGATCTTGGTGGTGAACGGTATTTAAAGACAGGTGAAATTTTGCCTGATTCTGTAATTGAGGAGCTTAGGCAATGTAGTGCAATTTTTCTGGGCGCGATTGGACATCCGGATGTGCAGCCTGGCATCCTCGAAAAGGGCTTGCTTCTGAAAGCAAGATTTGCGTTACAGCAGTATATAAACCTGCGTCCTGTAAAATTGTATCCGGGCGTAGATTGTCCGCTCAAGGATAAAGGACCTGAGGATATTGATTTTGTTGTAGTGCGTGAAAATAACGAAGGTCTGTATGCGGGTATAGGAGGGTTCTTAAAGAAAGGAACATCTGAGGAAGTTGCGATTCAGGAGATGATTAATACAAGGCAGGGGGTAGAGCGCTGTATTCGTTACGCGTTTGAATATACAAGAAAACGAGGCAAGAGAAAACAACTGCTGTTGTGCGCAAAGACAAATGTTTTGACGTATGCTCATGATCTGTGGTGGCGTGTGTTTAATGAAGTAGGTGAAGAATACAGTGATATAAAACGTGAGTATGCCCATGTTGACGCTACCTGTATGTGGATGGTGAAAAATCCTGAATGGTTTGATGTTATTGTAACCTGTAATATGTTTGGTGATATTATTACCGATCTGGGTGCAATGATTCAGGGTGGAATGGGAATCGCCGCGGGCGGAAACTTAAATCCTGAAGGTGTTTCCATGTTTGAGCCGATCGGAGGATCAGCCCCGAAATACACTAACAAGAATGTTATTAATCCGGTTGCTGCCATACTTGCATGTACAATGCTTCTTGAACAGTTAGGCGAGGACGAAGCGGCTGCAGCTATTGAAAGAGCGGTAATTGATGTTGTAGGCAACAAACTTAAGGGTGTAAATGCGGGCCAGATGGGTTATTCCACTTCTGAAGTGGGCGACCTTATAGCAGAGAGTATTGCTTAACGGTAGTAACCTAGAACGAAAAAACTATGAACTCCTTGGAGATGGGGAAGGAATTCATTGGCCTGACCTGGATGAAGATATTAGCGTTGAAGGTATATTGGCTGGCAGATGTTCAGGAGAAAGCCAAAATTCTCTTGATAAATGGCTTAAAATAAGAGACAAACAAAAACAGAATTAAAGAAGTATGTGGGAGTCTTTATGCAGAGTACTAGTGCGTTGGAATCCAGTGTTTTGGTTTTGAACAAATTCTTTGCGGCTGTACATATTGTAAATGCAAAGAGGGCATTTGCGATGTTGTGTAAAGAGAGTGCCGAAGTCGTATCAATAGATGAAGGGCAATATAATTCATACGATTTTACAAGCTGGGTTGATGTTTCCGCATTCAAGTTAGAATGCGGGTTGTCAGATGATGACCAGTACGAAAGTATCAAGACATTTTCTCTGGAAGTCAGAGTTCCAAAGATTATCAGGTTAGTTGTTTACGATAAGCTGCCTAAAGTAAATGTCAAATTTAATAGAAAGAACCTCTTTGCAAGAGATAATAATAAATGCCAGTATTGCGGTAAAAAGGTCCCTACATCAGAGTTAAGCCTGGATCATGTTATACCCAGAACTCAGGGCGGCACAAGCCACTGGGAGAATATAGTCTGTGCCTGTACAAATTGTAATAAACACAAGGGCGGCAGAAGGCCGGAAGAAGCCGGAATGAAGTTGATTTGTAAGCCGGTTAAACCGAGACATTGTCCGGTTATTCAATTAAAGCTGGGTTCAAATAAATATAATTCCTGGAAGCAATTCCTGAACAATGCTTACTGGTCTGTTCCTCTGGAATAAAATCGATTAATTTGCATGGACAAAGAGATCCTGAATCGAGTTCAGGACAGGGGTTGTCCATGCCACCCAGGCTTTCTGCTTGTCACTCTTATGGTGAAGGAATATTACATATCAATCCTGTCCGGGCAGCAAAGAGGTTTTATTGCCGCCATAGTCAAATCAACCCTCTCCACATTTACGTTACCATATTTAGCGGTACTTAATACAAGAAATACTCTTTACAAAAAGGGTATTGTCAGAAGCACAAGATTACCGGTAAAGGTTATCAGTATCGGGAACATTACCACCGGAGGTACGGGGAAAACTCCTCTTGTCGAATTTTCTGTAAAGTACCTTCGTGAAATCGGTAAGAAGGTTGCCATCTTGAGCAGGGGTTATGGCGGTAACAATTCTTCACAGGAAGGCGATGAAATAGTTAATGACGAGTGTCTCGCCTTAAAGGAAAATCTTCGGGATGTACCTGTTTTAGCGGGCAAGGACAGGGTAAAAAACGGGGAAAAAGCAATCAGTGACTTTGGAGTGGATTGCGTAATACTTGATGACGGTTTTCAACATTTAAAGCTGAAGCGCGATCTTGATATAGTTGTAATAGATGCCCTTAATCCGTTTGGCGGCGGAAATCTTATACCAAGAGGGAGCCTTAGAGAACCACTGAAAAATCTTAAACGTGCAGATCTGTTTATCATATCTCACTGCAATCAGAGCAATGAACAAACCATTAAATCAATATATACAATATTAAACCGGATTAATACTAACGCGCCTATTTGTGAATCGATACACACTCCTGTACATATTGATAATGTAGTGAATAGTTCAATTCTGGAGCTTGAGTGGTTAAAGAGGAAAAGGATTTATGCCCTCTCTGCAATAGGAAATCCCGAATCTTTCGCCTTTACATTAGAGGGGCTTGATGCAGAATTGGTAAAGCACAAGATGTTTCTGGATCATCATGTCTATAATAAGGAAGAGATAGACGATGTTATTTCTGAAGCGCAATTGCTCGGTGCAGATGCAATAGTGGTCACACAAAAAGATATGGTAAAAATAAGGAAAATGAATATAAAAGATGCTAACATACTATCTTTAAAGATTGAAATAGAGATAACAAAAGGAATTGAGTTGTATAAAGCGGCAATAGATAACGTTATAAAAACTTGATCTAACTCTGGAGTCCTCTCGAAAGAGAGGTCTGGAGCGGGAGTAGGTCGGGTTTCTTACCTGACATTTCATGCTAGAAATAATGAAGAGTAGTCAGCATAGAGGATGTCATATTGAATATAGAGAGGATTAAGTTTTGAAAAAACAGAAAAAGGAACATAAACCGATAGACCTGAAAAAGATCAAGACATACTCAATAAAAAAGAGAAAGAACCTTGTCAATATAGGGCAATTCGGCAAACCCATTGAGTTTAAGAATTTCAATAAATTTATTGATTCACTGCCAAAGGTCCTGGCTGCAGATGGTCTGAGAAATGTAATCGACAATATTGTTAAGGCACACAATAAGAACCGTCAGGTAGTTCTGGCATTAGGGGCTCACGTAATAAAATGCGGATTGTCACCTATTGTCATAGATTTGATGAAGCGAGGCATTGTAACTGCGGTTGCAATGAACGGGTCCGGTGCAATACATGATTACGAAATTTCATTAATAGGGGAGACATCTGAAGACGTATCGCATAGCCTCAAGGATGGAACTTTCGGCATGGCAAAGGAAACTGCGGAAGCAATTCAGGCGGCGGCATCAGTGCCTGAAAGCGGATTGGGCAGGGCACTTGGAGATAAAATAATAAAAGATAA
>JANLHC010000087.1 GCA_024654465.1 Candidatus Scalindua sp. | reverse complement strand
GAACCAATATCTAATTCTATGCTTCAACGCCTGATAATTTTTAACAGTGGCAAACCATGTCAAGATTAGAAGACAAAAACAGTAGACTGCTGGACGTTCTGTTAGAAGTGGGCAAGATAACAAAGGATGACGTAGAGAAGATTATTCAGCTACAGGAAAAAACCCACGAAAAAGCGGACAGGATATTTCTTGTCATAAATCTGATCGCACAAAAAAACTTATAGTGTTTAATTATAATAACGTATCAGGCAAAACAATTCGGAGTTATAGATACAAAATACACATATCTTACCTGACAATAATACTTTACAAAAAAAATACTATCCTATTACCATTTAAAAATCAAGACAGAAAGACCATCATCTTAATTGTACTTTTTAACTATAGATAGTACAAATTCTCACCAATAATTTTACACCGTCAGACGAATTATATCTATTTAGACAAATACTTACTCAACAATTCTATAGTATCTTTGTCGTGCAACTTGTCCTTACCATAGCCTGGTACGGCTCCTATTTCTACTGCTTTATCCATTTGATCTTTGTAGTTGGTGACCATCATCAATGGTACATTGAAGCGTCCATCCTCTTTTATTTTCTTAATCAATTCCAAACCACTTTCCTGATCAAACGCCCCTATCCTGTTAATAATTACCAAATCATAATCCTGTTTTTCCAAGTGCTCTATAGCCTTCTTTGACTGTTTCAGCCTTGTTACTTTTGCGGAAAAGTTTTTCTCTATCAATGAAGTAATTTGTGGGTTATCCAGGTCACAATGACCGACTACTAATACATTATTCATAAAAACCTTACTCCTTCCCTATTTATTTCAGCAGATATCTATATTTTTTATAATATTGCAAACCATATCGTGTCACTCTATCGAACAAGAACTAGAATGTCAATACTTGTGCCATTTTCATGACATAACATTTGAAAACTTTAAACTGTAAATAATGAATGATTACTGATAATATATTCACGTTGGTTTAAATATACGTAAATATACAACGATGTATTATAAAGGCGAGTCGAGTGAGACAACAAGAAAACGAACAAAAGAGAGACAATGA
Organism: Candidatus Scalindua sp.; assembly: GCA_024654465.1. Classification (GTDB taxonomy): domain Bacteria; phylum Planctomycetota; class Brocadiia; order Brocadiales; family Scalinduaceae; genus Scalindua. The sequence continues at coordinate 1,948 of JANLHC010000087.1, read as the reverse complement.
AGCAGGCAAACGGCCTTCAGTGGATTTCATCAGAACAATAGTTGCGGAAGACAATCGGACAAAAAAGTGGAACGGTGAAGTAATCACAAGATTTCCTCCTGAACCAAACGGTTTTCTGCATATTGGGCATGCCAAGTCATTCTGCCTGAATTTTGGGATTGCTGCTGAAAATGAGGGTGGGCATTGCCACCTGAGGTTTGATGACACCAACCCTGTTAAGGAAGAAGCCAGATACGTAGAATCTATCCAGGAAGACGTTCGCTGGATGGGTTGGAACTGGAACGAACATCTCTACTATGCTTCGGATTATTTCGATCAAATGTACGGTTATGCCGTCCAGTTAATCAATAAGGGCCTTGCCTATGTTTGCGATCTGAACGCAGAAGAAATGAGAGAATATCGTGGTACTCTGACTGCACCAGGCAAAGACAGCCCATACCGTAACCGAAGTATTGAAGAGAATCTGGATCTGTTCAGCCGTATGAAGGAAGGCGAATTCAAAGATGGCTATTGCGTACTTCGAGCCAGAATAGATATGTCGTCTCCAAATTTGAATATGAGGGATCCCGTTATGTATCGAATTTTACATGCAGAACACCACCGTACTGGTAATAAATGGTGTGTTTATCCCACATACGATTGGGCCCATGGACTGGAAGATTCTATCGAGGGTGTTACCCACTCTATTTGCACACTGGAATTTGAGAATCACAGGCCGCTCTATGACTGGTATCTTGACAAACTGGAAGTGCATCACCCACAGCAGATCGAGTTTGCACGATTAGAACTTACTTATACCGTTATGAGCAAACGTAAGCTTTTGCAGTTGGTTGAGGAGGAACTTGTTAATGGATGGGACGATCCCCGTCTTCCAACTATCAGCGGAATGCGCAGGCGCGGATACAGCCCTGAATCAATTCGCGAATTCTGCAGGCGCATAGGTGTAAACAAGTTTAACAGCACAATTGATATTGCATTACTGGAACATTGTGTACGTGAAGAGCTTAATAAAACATCAAATCGTGTTATGGCAGTACTAAGGCCATTAAAAGTAGTTATAGATAATTATCCGGAAGAACAGGAAGAGTGGATGGATGCAGTAAATAATCCTGAAGATCCTGACGCAGGCACCAGGAAGGTTCCTTTTTCGAAAGTATTCTACATTGAACAGGATGATTTCATGGAAGACCCTCCCAAAAAGTTTTTTCGTCTGACACCGGGCAGAGAAATCAGACTGCGTTATGCTTATTTTGTAACCTGTACGGATGTAGTCAAAGATGGTAACGGGCAAATTGTAGAATTGCACTGCAGCTATGACCCAGCGACACGTGGAGGGAACTCACCTGACGGGCGCAAGGTTAAGTCCACTATCCACTGGGTGTCTGCATCCCACGCGTTACGTGCGGAAGTCAGGCTGTATGACCATCTCTTTACTAAGGAACATCCGGAAGACACTGCAGATGGAGAAGACTTCAAATCTAATCTGAGTCCCGAGTCACTCAAGACACTTTCAGACTGCATGATTGAACCATACCTCAAAGATGCCATACCACTCGATAGATTTCAGTTTGAAAGGCTTGGTTACTTCTGTTTGGATTCGGATACCACAAAAGAGAAAATAGTCTTTAACAGAACCGTAACCCTACGCGATACCTGGGCTAAAATCCAAAAGAAAGGGTAAAAAAACGAACAACCTCTCTACTCCCTTTCGAAGGTCCCGCTCTTCCCTCCTGTTTTTTTGGCAAGATAAATGTCACTTATAAGCATTGATTTGTCTGCAGATTTACACATGTCATAAATTGTAAGCGCACACACTGAGACTGCAGTGAGTGCTTCCATCTCAACACCAGTCTTAGCAGTTATCTTAACTTCTGCTGTGATTTCAATAGTATCCTTACTATTATTAGAATAATCTATCTTAACAGAATTTATATTTAACGGATGGCAC
>JANLHC010000086.1 GCA_024654465.1 Candidatus Scalindua sp. | reverse complement strand
TCAGGGATTAGATCATAAATAGAATATCTTGTCAAACAATTTTAATCAGTAACCCCTTTATTTTATTATAGATAACGACAATAAAATTGTTAATAAAGGATAATAAGATATTGAAAAACGTTACTACTCTGGGAGAAATAACAGTTAATTTTGGATTTGACGTTTTTGCAAAGGGTTGTTATTATCCAAAAGTAACGGTATCTTAACAAGTTATGGAGTTTAAACCTTGTAAAACGGAGAAGGTTATTGATTAAAGTTGGAATTATTGGGGCAACAGCATACACAAGTCTGGAAATAATAAAGATTTTGTTGCGTCATCCTGATGTGGATATATCGTATCTTGGTACCAGAAGAGAAGGTAATTTCAAGATTTCTGACATTTTCCCCGTTTTAGAAGATACACTTGATATGCCTTGTTCTCAGATGGTTCCGGATGATTTACCAAAGGGCCTGGATATGGTTTTTGTTACACTTCCTCCGGTAGTAGCTATGCAGTATGTACCCATGTTCCTGAATGCGGGAATAAGGGTAGTAGATCTGAGCGCTGATTATAGATTTCAGGAAAAATCTATTTACGAAAGATGGTACGAAACTAAACATACGGATCCATCGAATCTGGAAAAAGCAGTCTATGGCCTTCCGGAGATATTCAGAGAAAAGATTAAAAAGGCAGATTTAGTTGCAAACCCCGGATGTTATCCTACCTCTGCGATTATTGGTTTAGCTCCATTAATATTGAATGGTTACGTTCACACTGATGATATAATCATTGACGCCAAATCCGGAATTTCCGGAAGAGGACGTGAACCTAAAGAGGGAACTCATTATTGTGAGTGCAATGAGAATATTGAGGCTTATAATGTAGGTGAACACCGGCATATGCCTGAGATTGAAAATATACTTTCTCTGATTGGGAAATCAGAGACAAAGGTTTATTTCACTCCACATTTGATTCCAATGAACAGGGGCATTCTGTGTACAACATATGCAAAAATCAAAAAGAAAAGCTCTTGTAAGGAGATCATAGCAATATATAACGAGTTTTATTCAAAGGAACCTTTTGTCAGGGTCAAAAAAGATGACAAACTTCCGAAAACGAAAGACGTGGCTAATACAAATTTTTGTGAGATAGCAATCAGGGTAGTTGACGAACGTGTTATAATCTTATCGAGCATAGACAACTTAATAAAAGGTGCAGCTGGACAGGCAGTTCAAAACATGAATATAATGTACGGTTTTAAAGAGACATTGGGACTTTTGTTTTAGAGGTAATATTGATGGATTCAAATGTAAAGGTGAGATTTCCTCCCAGCCCTACCGGTTTCCTGCATATTGGAGGAGCGAGAACAGCTCTTTATAACTGGCTTTTTGCCAGACACAATAACGGGAAAATGGTCTTGAGAATTGAAGATACTGACAGGCAGCGTTCCACTGAAGAGGCAACTCAGGCAATCTTGGATAGTATGACATGGCTGGGCTTAGACTGGGATGAAGGTCCGTACCATCAGAGCGATAGGCTTGAAATATACAACGAATACGTAGAAAAATTATTGAAGGATGGCAAAGCTTTTCATGTAGATGATCCTGAAAAAGGGAGGGCAGTACGCTTTAAAATTACAGATGAGTTTACTGATTTTGATGATATGGTTCATGGAAACATAAAATCAGACACTTCTCTTCTTGAAGACTTCGTTATACAGAAAGCAGACGGTTTTCCTGCATATAATTTTGCATGTGTTGTTGATGACGGAGTAATGGGAATAACACACATTATTCGGGGAGATGATCATCTATCGAATACGCCAAGGCAAATTGCCATTTATAAAGCATTGGGTTTTGATTTGCCAAAGTTTGCGCATATTCCAATGATTCTTGGAGAAGATGGTTCCCGCATGAGTAAGCGTCACGGGGCAACATCTGTAACGGATTATCGCACAAAAGGTTACTTGCCAGACGCTATAGTTAACTTTATAGCGCTTCTTGGATGGTCGCCAGGGCACGATCAGGAGCTATTAACCAGGCAGGAAATGATAGAGAAGTTTACTCTCAAACGAGTCAATAAAACCAGTTCGCGTTTTGATTTTACTAAGCTTGACTGGATGAACAGCAAATATATTCAAAATCTGCCGGTTGGAAACCTTGTCGGTGAATTACGTCCTTATATAAAAGATGCAAATCTTGATAGTGGTATTGTTTCAGATGAATGGTTACATAAGCTGGTAGAATTATACAAGGAGAGATTTAGAACATTACCAGAGTTTGTAACACTGACTACCCCATTTTTTTCTGATGAGATTGAGTATGAAGATGCAGCAGTACAAAAACATCTGAAAAAAGGCAATCCATCTTTGATAAAAGATGCTTATGAAAAACTGAAGGAGGTCACAGATTTTTCGTCAATGGCAGAGTTAGAAAGTTGTTTACGGTCAGTAACAACCGAACATAGTATTGGTTTTGGTAAATTGGCCCAGCCGATAAGAGTTGCCCTGATAGGAAAAAGTGCAAGTGCGGGTATTTTTGAAACGTTAGAACTTTTAGGTAAAGACAAGACCCTAAAGAGACTGGAATACGCAATAAATACCTTTTTATTAGACTAATACCGGATTTTCCTGAAAATGACAGTAAAATTTACATGACTATTTAGAGTATTCATTAACTTTATATTAAATTAAAATGAAAAAAGTAAAAATCAAATATTCGCCGAGGCATAATTGGGTTGAGTTAAAAAGAAAAGTAGTAACAATTGGGATAACTGATTATCTTGTAGACGAACTTGGAGATCTTATAGACCTTTGTTTGCCAAAAGTTGGAGAAGAAGTTATTGATGGCATTTCTTATGGTGAGGTCGAATCCATAAACACTCTTCATGATTTAATAGCACCATTACATGGTGCTATTGTAAAGGTAAACTCGGATTTGTCTACCAGTTTAAAAGTTTTGGAGAAAGATCCTTATGGAGATGGTTGGTTCATTAAGGTTAGACTGCCAGAGGACTATAGCCTTGACTTCCTTATGGATGAAGATGAATATGAGGAGTACACAAAAAGTATTAAGAAAAAAGTAAAAGAAGCTGGAAAGAAAAAGAAAAAAGTAGAGGTAGTGGAGAAAGCAGAGAAGAAGACGGTAAAAAAGAAGACAGTAGCTAAAAGCAAGACGCGGTAAGTGAGCGGGATATCTTATTACTCTGTAAAACCTTCTTTTTTTCATTTACATTAGGACAAGCTTTAGAAAGTTTTTTGCGCGTAATAATAAGTTAAAAATTTCTAAAGTTTGAAGTGAGCTAAAGTTGTAGTAAAACCCCATTCGGCATGATAAAAAACAAATCTTTTATTTTTTAACTTTAGGCATTTTAGGCACTTTTATTTGAAACTTTTAGGTGATAATAAACATTGGAATTTAAAGGATATATTTAAGGTTTTCCTGCTTTATCTGCTTATGATGGTGGCAGGGATACCTGTTTTTGTAAAAGCAGTTAAGCTGGTTTTTGAATTAGATTTAGTAGAAGCATTTGGGCAGAATACAATTCTCCTTAGCTTGTCACTGATTGTAAATCTTGTAACATGCCTTTATATTTTCAATATCGTCCGGACAGGATATGGTTTGCCGGTAGAATCATTAGGCTTAACTATCCGTAACTGGAAAAGTGATGTTAAAACCGGCCTGAAATATTATCTGATAATTCTTCCTGTTATCATTGCATCCGGTTTTATAGTCGATTCCGTGTTGAGAGCGTTTGGTATCGAACCCGAACAGCAAGACATTATTAGCAAGCTTCTGAGTGAGGATTCTTTAGGGGTCATCGCTTTTATGATTTTTTTCGGGATGTTAGCAGCGCCGATTGTAGAGGAACTTATATTTAGAGGATTCCTGCAGTCTGCCGTAAGAATCACTTGCGACAGATTGCAAACTATTCTTATCAGCGGATTTGTTTTTGCATTGATACACTGGAACGCCCATGTTTTTTTACAAATTTTTGTTTTAGGACTCATGTTAGCGTATTTATTCGAAAAAACCGGATCATTAGTTGCTCCAATAACCGTCCATATTTGTCATAATACTGTTACATTAGCTTTTTTAATTTCTTACAAACATTTTCTGAAAAGCCATGTTTAAGAGCATTGATGAACAACTTAATGTTATTAAACGCGGAGTTTTAGAAATTGTCCGCGAAGAAGAGCTTGTTCAAAAACTTAAGAAATCAATAAAGACACAAACACCATTACGGGTTAAATTAGGACTCGATCCTACCGCGCCGGATATACATATTGGAAATGCAATTCCAATTCATAAACTGCGTAATTTTCAGGAACTCGGCCATACGGCAGTTCTGATCATTGGCGATTATACGGCAATGGTTGGTGACCCGTCCGGCGTAAATAAAACCCGACCTCAACTCACGCAAGAAGACATAGACAATAACGCGAAAACCTATCTGGATCAGATAGGAAAGATACTGGATATTGAAAAAACTGAAATTAGATACAATAGCGAGTGGTTTAAAGAAATGAAATTTACTGATGTAATTACACTCGCTTCTAAGATGACTGTGGCCAGAATGATGGAGAGAGACGATTTTTCAAAGAGATATTCTTCAGGAATTCCCATCAGCCTTCACGAATTTATTTATCCATTAATGCAGGGATACGATTCAATAATGGTGAAAAGTGACATAGAAATCGGTGGTACAGATCAGATATTCAGCCTGCTTGTCGGCCGTGATCTTCAAAGAGACGCAAAAATGGAGCCTCAGACAGCACTCACCACCCCCTTACTGGAAGGAATTGATGGGAATAAAAAGATGAGTAAAAGCCTGGGCAATTATATTGGTATATATGAGGAGCCTAAAGAAGTCTTTGGTAAGACAATGAGGATAAGTGATGACCTTATGCGTAAGTATTTTGAGCTGGCAACGGACATGGCTATTGAAGACATAGAAAGTACATTAAGTGGACACCCGCGTCAAGCAAAGATCGTCCTGGGAAAAGCCATTGTAAGCCGGTATTACGATGATGAGGCCGCAGAGAAGGCGGCAGATGAATTTGACAGGGTTTTTAAAGAACATAAAATTCCGGATGATATTCCACAAATAACCCTTTCTTATAATGAAAGCGGGAATCACAAAATATGGATAGTAAAGTTATTGGTGGATCATGGTTTTGCATCGACCAATGGAGAGGCGAGAAGATTGGTTTCTCAAGGAGGAGTAAGTATTGATAATAAAAAGTATACAAACCCGGCAGAAGAAATAGGTTTACAAAATGGCATGGTATTAAAAGTAGGAAAACGCCGTTTTGCGAAAATTACCGTAACTCATTAATATCTTTTTATCACCACTTTTTTTCTCAATTTATTTAAATACTCCTTTTTCTCATTAACAAATTGTTCTCTAAAAAGTGTATTGCGTATTTCGTCCTGTACCTTTATAAAGGACAATGTTTGAGCCAGAACAATCTCTTCTATCTTAAAAATATGGAAACCTAATGAGGATTTTATTACATTGCTTGTTTCGCCTTCTTTCAAATGAGAAATGGCGACAACCAGATCTTTTCTAAAACCCTTTACTTCACCAAATCCCCACAAACCTCCTCTGTCAGCATGTGGTCCACTTGAGTATTCTTTTGCCAAAGTATCGAAGTCCTCACCATTTTTCAATCTGTTTAATAGATCTTCTGCGGCAACTTTTGCCTCTTCATCTGAGTCATAACTTGAACGCTTTATCAAAATATGTCTGAAGCTCATACTTCCTTTCATTGAAAATTCATCAATATGATCCTGATAATAGCGCTTAATTTCTTTTGGTGTAACCACTATTTTTCTATAAACATTCTTACGCATAATTTCTTCGATTAGCAAATCATCCTTTAGTTCTGCTCTTTTTTTAAGAGGGTTAATTCCCTGTTTATTGGCCAGTTCATAAAATTTATAGACAGAACCTACTTGATCAACAGCGCCTTTTACGAATGTGTCAACACCTTTTTCAATCTGTTTTGACAGCTCCGGATTGCCAACCAAAAGCTTCTTTGCCTCCTGTACAAGTATTTTTCTGTCAATTAATTCATCAATAGCATTCTGAATTATTTCTTGTTTTTTTGACTCCAGCCCTGCCTCAGTGTATTTTTGTGAGGCAATTCTAAATGCTTCATAAGCTCTTGTTTGGATATCAAATTCTGTAATTATTTCACCGTTAACAATAACACGTACTGCATTTAAATTTTCAGCACTTATCTGATGTAAGTAAAACAGTTGTATAATGAAAAGGGTTAAACTTAATTTTAGAATCTTCAAGAGCTATTTCCTCCTGCACTGTCAATAATAGATATATAATATGAATATAGTATACAATCATGTAGTTGAACTGTCATCTGTCATTTTCAGGTAGTTACTCAAAATCAAGTGGA
>JANLHC010000084.1 GCA_024654465.1 Candidatus Scalindua sp. | reverse complement strand
CTTAAATAATATTCAGGATGATACCAGTCTTCACACCACTCTGAGACACTTCCAGTCATATCATAGCATCCATAAACGCTGTTTCCATCCTCGAAGCTTCCTACAGTAACAGGTAAATTTCCATCAGTTCCGACATTGCAAAATTTGATTTCCCATACATTGCCCCAGGGAAATCTTCTTCCGTCTGTGCCTCTTGAGGCCTTTTCCCATTCTGCCTCTGTAGGGAGTCGTTTACCGGCCCATGCGGCATAAGCGTAAGCATCATACCAGTCTACTCTGGTGACCGGATAATCGGGGTAATTATAATATTTATACTCATATCCTCTGAAAGAGTTGCCAGGAAGATGGCTTTTATTGATTGGTTCTGAAGGTGAACATTTACTGTGGTCCCCTGTCTTCATTATGTAATCCAGGAATTTCCAATACTGTGCATTTGTAACCTCATATCGGTCAATGTAATACGCATCTAAGATTACTGCATGTTGAGGCATCTCTTCAGGAATAAAGTCCTCTTCGCGGCTTCCCATAAGAAACTCTCCGGCCGGTACGAGCGTCATTTCTTCCCATTTGCCGTTGTTCATTTTTAAAGCGCTTTCCATTAGCTGCCTTCTGTCGTTGACTCTTTTTTTAGCAATCTCCATTTTTTCCTCTACAGTTAGGTAGTCCATGAGTTTACCTATGAAATCGTCTACTTCAGCCAGCTCTTCCGGATTTTGTGGCATCAACCGTCTGCATGATTCCAAATGCTCCATTGCCTTTGCGTGATTATCAAGCTTCCAGTAAACACCAGCTATGTACCAGTGAAGAGAAGATCTGTTCGGGTCCAGTTCTATAGCTTTTTTATAAAAACCCAAAGCGCCATTGTAATCGTTTTGGATTTCGCGCAAAGAATTCGCAGTTTGTATGTATTTATCAATCTTTTCAGCCTTTTGCAAAGCTTCTTTATCTGATAGCGTTGGGTTATCCTGTTTTTCCCCAACCTTTTCTTCCGGATTTATAGATTCTTGAGCCTTTTCAGTCGGTTTTTCAGGTGTTTGTGCGTATAAGTTTGATACATAAAACATTAATACAATTATGGAAAAAAGAATCCTCTTCAATTACTGCCTCCTTAGCTCAAAAATAAGTCTAAAAGTCGTGTATGGTAAAGAAATTAAATAATAATCATTTTATAGGGAACATAGCATTATACAATCAGAAATAAGTTAAATCAATATCAAATAGACTTGGACTTATTTATGTTAAAAAGGTCTTGATATTGTGGCTCTTTTTTGGTAATATCCTCGAAAATCTACATTTGGTTATAGCTCTATAGTTGTGGCAAAGTCTACGAATGCTAACAGATTAAGGGGGAATCTATGGATTGTGAATGTTTTACGGACAAAGTTGTTAATACCATAAAAATGGTATTTGAGCAAATAAACAAGCGGAAAAAATTAATAGGTGTTCTTTTAATTGTAATGATAGCTGTCGGCATTGTTGGAGGCAGGAAGCTCTGGCATTATGCTGAATCCAGTGAATTTTGTGGTAGTTGTCATGAGATGGATGTACATTATGACTCGTTTATGAGTTCAAAGCATCATAACGAACATGTACATGCTTGTCACACTTGCCATATTGGCCCCGGCTTGAAAGGGTTCTTGCATGCAAAGTTGAGTGATGGTGCTCACGATTCGTTTGAACATTCCAGAAAGACCTACCTTACTAGTGAAAATTCAGGATTATTTATTGCAATTGCCGAAGACAGCGTTCCTATTGTGAATGGCAATTGTGCCAGGTGTCATACTGATCATGAAGAGTTTACGAAGGATAAAAAACACTTGGAGTTTGTTGCTCAGTCAAAGAGAGTGGGAGAAGATGGCACTCTTAAGGATTTCTTCTGTACGGACTGTCACATAGGAGTTGTTCATCCAAGTTGGAGCGCAGATGTATATAAAGAATATGCCGAGAAAAATATTCCGCCGTTTGGAACCTTTTCTGAGAACGACTGTTATGCTTGCCATCGACACGCGACACCAAAAGTTGTGAAAGAGTGGACAGCCAGTCCACACTCAAAGAGTGGTGTTTCATGTATTGCATGCCATGGTAATGATCACGGGGTGATTGTCGAAAGAGGTGGAAAAGTTTTACCAAGTAAGTGTGGTGAATGCCACAAATCAATGTTTAATGACTTTGCTCAAAGCGAACATTTTAACGGACGCATAGTGGCAGAAATAGCGAGCACTAAGGACCTGACTATGAGTGAGGATTGTAAAAAATGCCATATGCTCGGCTTACACCAGCCATGGGATACAGGAGATGGGGGTAGTTGTGAAGGTTGTCATCCTAAACACTTATTCTCACGATCAGAGGCGTCTGAATCGAAGGTGTGTGAAAACTGTCATATTGGTGGGCCATCTCACGCACAGCTCGATTTAGGAGTTAAATCTATGCATGGTAGGCTGTTTGCGGATCGGAAGAGAGAGGGTAAACCTAAAATAAAATGCCAGACATGTCATAGCGATCCATACAACAACCATAATTTTAATAGAAATGTTGGTATGTTAAGTATCGATTATTAACACATTGCTTGAGTTTTTTCTCATGTGGAAAAGGTTGTATCCTGAAAGCCCACCTTATTGGTGGGCTTTTTTGTTGGAATAATTATGCATTGGAAATCGAACAGATTTATACTTATACTGAGTTCTTCAATCGGTAAAAAGTCGATTATGGCTGTTACCGGACTCGGCTTTTGCGTCTTCCTGATTAGTCATCTTGCAGGGAATCTGATAATATATGCCGGAAAAGATTCATTTAACTCTTATGCCGAACGTCTTCATTCGTTGGGTTCTCTTTTAATTCTTGCTGAAATTGGTCTGTTTTGTTTGGGCATAGTACATATTTCTACCGGGGTTTATCTCTTCTATCAAAATTTTCGTGCGAGGCCTGAAAGATATAAAAAAAAGAAAAATGCCGGTGGACGAACAATTAGCTCAAGTACTATGCCATATACCGGATTTCTTATACTCATTTTTATTGTTTTTCATCTTATGGATTTTCACTTCGTAGAAAAAGCAGACAGCTCTATATATCAGATTGTATTAGAAACGTTTTCAAATCCTGGTTATACTATTTTTTATATTTTGTCCATGGTTGTTGTTGCTACACATGTTGATCATGGCTTCTGGAGCTTATTACATACCCTGGGGATTACTAATTTGGAATGTATGCCTGTTTTGCGTGTGATTAGCTCAGCAATCAGCCTGTTTGTAGGGATTGGATTTGGTTCTCTTCCTGTTTTTATCACGTTAATTTCATAATAAAGTGGAAAAATGAAGCTTGATTCTAAAATAC
>JANLHC010000015.1 GCA_024654465.1 Candidatus Scalindua sp. | reverse complement strand
TACCTTGTGTTCTTCGGCAAGTCTCTTTCGAAGAACGCGAAGTTTGTCAAAAAGAGGTTCATCGTAAGGTTCAAACCCACTGACTTTGAACGCCTTGGGCTTCTTCTTTATCTCTTCTCTTTTTAATCCCTCTATCTTCTCTCTGCCTAAAAGGATATCCGTACCTCTCTTTGTCAGGACCAGGACCGGATATTGACTTCCATCCTGGGCAATAGCCTCCTGTGCCAGTAGTTCGTCAACAATGAATTGCCAGTGTTTTTTTTCTTTGTGCTTACCCGCGCCGTAGGTTTTAATCTCGTTATGCTGAAGTTCTCGAATACGTTTTGTATCAGCACCGGCAACAATGTCAATGATATGCCCGATCCCGAAATACTGCCCGGTCCTTGATATTGCCGACATCACTATCTGCGCGTCAATCGTTATATCAATCTTCTCAACATTACCCAGGCAGATGTCGCATGCTTCACAGTTTTCTTTAGTATAATTTTCGCCGAAATATTCAAGAAGCTGCCTGCGTCTGCATACATTATGTGAAGCATATTTGACAGACTTATTCAGTTTGTCCATTGAAATTGACCGCTCATTTTCATTAGGCATCTGATCTATAAAATACCTGATCTTCGGAATATCCTGTCTGCCAAAGAAGAGAAGGCAATTAGCCGTCTCTCCATCGCGACCCGCACGTCCCGTCTCCTGGTAGTAACCTTCAATGTTTTTTGGTAAATCAGCATGGATAACGAAGCGAACGTTTGATTTGTCTATTCCCATACCAAATGCAATTGTTGCCACGATTATGGTAACCCTGTCTCTGCTGAACGCCTCCTGGTTTCTTTTGCGTTCTTCAGGACTCAAGCCCGCATGATAAGGCAGTGCGCTGATACCTTGCTCTACCAGAAACTCAGTTAATCTGGAAACCGAGTCACGTGTAGTACGGTAGATTATGCCGGGTTCATCCGCATGATCTTTGAGAAATTCCATTATTTGAGACTCTAATCCTATCTTACTTTTTACCTGATAAAAGAGATTTTGGCGATTAAATGATGCGCGGATAATGTGTGGAGATCTTAAGCCGATCTTGCTGATAATATCCTTCTGGACCTTCGGCGTTGCAGTTGCCGTAAATGCTGATACCGGGATGTGTGGAAAGGTTCGAGTAAGATCACAGAGGCTCAGATAATCAGGACGGAAGTCGTGTCCCCATTCGGAAACACAATGTGCCTCGTCTATGGCAAAAAGCGATATGGGAAGAGATTTCAGCGTTTCAAGAAAACCAGGCATAGCAAAGCGTTCCGGCGCAATGTAGAGCAGCTCCAGGTCATTTTCTTTCAGCTTCTTATACACGTCAGACATCTCCTGCGTGCTTAAAGAGCTGTTTAAAAATGCGGCTGACATTCCGTTCTCAATGGCCGCGTCAACCTGGTCCTTCATAAGGGAGATTAGTGGGCTTATTACAACGGTAGTCCCCTTCATCATCCTGGCAGGTAATTGATAACAGAGTGATTTTCCACCCCCGGTAGGCATCACGGCAAAGACATCCTTTTTACCCAGGATGTTCATAATTATCGTTTCCTGGTTAGGGCGAAAAGATTCAAATCCAAAAACCTTTTTAAGTGTGTTAAGCATATTGTTACTTTGTGTTTTTATGCCTCCAAGCTGTTTCCAAAACTGTGCCGGGAAGCGATGTTACCTTTTGAGATGTTACATTATATAGTTATAGATTATTTAATACAAATAATAGTTAAT
>JANLHC010000341.1 GCA_024654465.1 Candidatus Scalindua sp. | reverse complement strand
TTAAGGTACCAGTTTACGCCAAGCGTAGTGTCCTGCATCCTGCCCCCATCAATACTTTTATCAGACAGGTCAAGCTCAGAATAGCGTGCCGCCAGTTCGATTGCACCTTTTCCCTGTCCTCTTCCCCATTTAAAATTATTTTTTGGTGTTATGCGGCTGAATGCACCTTTTTCCCTCTTATAAACCCTGTGTTCACCTGTCAGAAAGTAGCTGCCATACGCATAAAACGCCGTAAAGCGAGGGTCAGGTTGAGTATCTCTTTTAAGGTTTATGTCCGCAAATGTATATTCCACCTGGAAGGAAAAAGGTCCGTAGACAACAGCCAGTTCAGGATTATAGAGATTTGCGGAATCTGCCGTAAAGCGGCCTGTATCTACAAAATATGATGCAAGATTAGTCTCAGGCTTTGATCTGAACTGAAATCCGGTTTCCTGTTCATCATCTGCGAACGCATTCTGGTGGCTATAAGAGATTCCGGTGTGAATTAACTTCACACCATCGTCCTCATACAATGGCAGCCCGGTAATCCTTCCGGATAAACTATAGCCACCTTCTGTGCTGCGATTTCCTACACTATCACCAAAAGCGTTAGCATTTCGGAAAATGCCTGCTGACCAGGAGAGACGTTTATCCAATGCGTGGTTATACGCCCTGAACCCTGTGTTTCTGAATGGTGCAAAGGTATTATTGAGACCCCGTTCCAGGAATGTCATATACTTACTTGAGTTCATCGTTTCCAGGCTGTAAGGCTCTTTGGTGTGGCCCACCCTGAAGTTACCCAGGACTGGTACCTTTTTCAGTTCCATAAATACATCATTAAAGCTTGCACTCCCACCGGCCCAGTCAAACTCTATCTTGTATCCTATATTTTCATAAATAGTACCGGCCATATAGAGTCTAGCCCTGCGTTGCTGAGTACTGTCCACCTGATCGCCAATAGCATTCTTTATATTATTTTCTTCACCAAACCAACCCCAGTCATTATTGATACGGCCACCGACACTGAGCTTGAAATTTCCATCTTCAGATTTGAACCGCAGGCCCTTATCCCAATAAGCTGCTAATTGTGAAACCGATCCGACCTTTACCATCTCTTTTCCGGTTTCTCCCTTCATCAGATAATTATCTATTACCTGTTCGATTTCACTTTCTTCTATGACGGATACAGAAGGTTGTACTGTCGGCTCCTTTGATTCTATATTGCTCTTCAGGACTTCAAGCATCTCTTGCTGACTTTTAATTATCGTCTCCATCTGTTCCATCTGTTTCCCCATCTGTTTCACTTGCATTCTCAAATCATCGGTATCCTGTGCAGACGCATCCTTCATGAACACACAGCACAGGCTTGAGACAAGAACAACAATCGCCAGCCACCCTGCTATTAAACATATTCTCATTTCTACCTCCTTTCATCAATAAGGGAAGTATATTCATACGCTCCCGAATTATTTACCTCATATCTTAAATAAGATTACATCAGAAGATTTAACACCTACAATGACGTCATCTCCAACCCGCAGGTTTAAGGACTTCAACTCCTCGGTGTCGATTAATGTCTTAAAGAATTGATCTGCATGCATGACGGTCACGGATGCCATGATATAATCGTGTTCTATCCCCACCACCTTGCCCGTTATCTGTACTCGTGTACTCAGTCTTTTCCCTAAAAAAACCTCTTCCGGAGTTCCCCGCTTAACCTCCCTACCTGATTCCATTACAATTACGTTATTTGCCAGTTTATACACTTCCGATACATCGTGAGTAACGTACATAGTCGTTACATTAAACTGTTTGATAATGTTTTTAACATCCTCCTGCAGTTGAATGCGTGTCTGCCAATCCAGTGCAGAAAATGGTTCATCAAGGAGCAGGATATCAGGTTTCCTGGCTATGGCCCTTATCAGGGAGACTCTCTGTTTCTGCCCGCCGGACAGTTGTGCGGGATAATGTCGTTCGTAACCTGAGAGACCTGCAATAGAGATAAGATCTTTTATCTCCTTCATTCTCCACTTCTCTTTAATTCCATACGCTACATTTTTTTCTACCGTCATGTGGGGAAACAGGGCGTAATCCTGGAAAACAAATCCAACAGAACGTTGCTGAGGGTGAAGGTTAATCCCTTTTGCCTTATCAAACCATGTCTCATTTCCATTGGAAATAAATCCGTCTTCAGCCATTTCAAGCCCTGAAATCAGGCGCAATATACTCGATTTTCCCGCACCGGATGGACCAAATAACGCGGTTATTTTTCCACGGGGAATGTCAAAAGACACATCTAATGCAAAATCATTCCAGGTTTTTTTGAGAGTAATGCTTAGCAAAGTTAGTCTCTATTTACAAAGTACGTGTAAATCTCCTGTTGACAAAATACACTGCCGCCAGTATTACAAATGAAAATACTAACAAGATTGCCGCGTACATATTGGCACTACCATAGTTCAATGCCTGCACCTCATCATAGATGGCCACAGAAGCAACCCTGGTAATGCCGGGAATATTCCCCCCAATCATAAGTATAACCCCGAATTCTCCAAGGGTATGTGCAAACGAAAGCACACAACCGGTAATAATACCGTGGCGTGACAATGGCAGAATAACTCGGAAAAATGTATACACGTTTGATCTTCCCAGTGACCATGATGCCTCCAGAAGTTTTTTATCAACGGAAGCAAAAGCAGTTTGAATGGGTTGCACAGCAAAGGGCAGACTGTAAAGAAATGACCCTAAAACCAACCCCTGAAAGGAAAAGGCAAGTGGCTTGTTGAAAATGCTCTCATACCACTGCCCAATAAAACTGTTTGCCCCAATGACTATAAGCAGGTAAAAACCCAGTACCGTGGGTGGAAGAACAAGTGGGAGTGCGACCACTGATTCTACCAGGAATTTCCATCGAAAACGGGTAAAAACAAGCCAGTATGCAAAGGGTACTCCCAAAACAAGAAGTAACACAGTGGTGACACTTGAAAGTTTCAGACTTAAGAGAAGTGGTGCCGCAAAGTTCATGACCTGTTTTCTCCGACACCGGGAATTACAAAACCGTATCCGGAAAGTATTTTACCCCCATTTTCTCCGTGGATAAAATCCAGAAATTTCCGGATACTCTTTTTCCCTTCTCCTTTTTTTAAAACTACATAAACCTGTTCGATATCGCTATGTGATTCATCAGGAATGACCCAGTACCTTCCTTCATGCAACATCGTTGGTGAGATTGCCAGAGAAAGGGCAACAATTCCCGCGTCAGCAGCTCCCGTATGAACAAATTGCGCTGTCTGTGAAATGTTTTCACCATATATCAGCTTCCCTTTTACCTTCTCCCAGAGACCGTAATAACGGAGCGATTCCGCTGCGGCACGGCCATATGGCGCATGCCGTGGGTTTGCAATAGCAAGCTTTGTTACCCGGGAAGAGATGACGGCCTGCAATCCTTTATCAAAATCTACTTTAGAGCCTTTCGGAACCCAGAGGACGATCTTTCCCACGGCATAAACCTTTTGCGTCTCCTTTGCCGTTAAGCCGTCCTTCTCAAGCAGCTCCGGATATGTGGCATCAGCAGAGAAGAAAAGGTCAAAAGGAGCCCCCTGCTTTATCTGTGCAAAAAAGTTACCTGAAGAGCCGTATGACACCTTTGTCTGAATAGTGGAATTCTCCTCCTGAAAATCTCGGCAGATCTCATGCATGGCAAATCTCAAATTCGATGCGGCAGCAATCAGAATATTGTCACCTGCGTGAACAGGAAGTAAAAAACCAAATATCAATATGAACACAGTGAGCAACCCGTATCCCGTAATTTTTTTCATAACTCAAGTCTCCTTATAAAGTATTAACTCTGTTGATTTTACAATTGCCATGATCTCATTACCCTCTCGAATATCCATCTCTTCCAATGAGGTATTGGTGATAATTGCGTGAAGCATCTCTTCCTGAGATTCCACAAACACCTTGGACACAACGTCTCCCTGAATAATTCGCTTTACTATCCCACTGACCCTGTTCCTCGCGCTAATCATACCGGAGAAAGATTTAGCAAGCATGACGTCTGTACCCTTGATGAGGACTGTAATAGAGTCACCTTCAGAAAGGTGCATATCTTCGCAGGACGCCTTTGTAATAACAACGCTAAGTGGAATAGATTTCCACAAGATCTGAACACTAGCATGGATATGCCCTTTTACCACCCTGGTAATCGTACCGCAAACCTTACTGGCCATATACAGCAATCCCGAAAATAATAGATTAAGATAATAACACTTCGACTCCACTCAGTGTGACGCCGTTCAAAGCTTTCGGTGTAACGTCATCCTGAGCGGAGTCGAAGGATAACTTGTGTCGTAATTGCAACTTAACTTATTTCTGTTTGAACATAAGTTTAAACTCTTTTTCTGCTATCAAACTTATTTTCTGCATATAGCTATTGTATAACGATACAAGCTCCCGCGCCTCACGTGTTAATTTCGCCCCACCGCCACCCCTTCCTCCGGTAGTAACATCTAATAGCTTCAGGCCTAATGCCTTTTCTGTCGCCTTTATCTTCCCCCATGCCGCCCTATATGACATTCCCAACTCTTTTGCCGCCGCGTTTAACGATCCTAAACGGTCAACAGCTTCCAGCAGCATCCTTCTCCCTTCGGCAAAGGCCACA
>JANLHC010000340.1 GCA_024654465.1 Candidatus Scalindua sp. | reverse complement strand
ACTGGAGGAGCTGGGTATCGGCAGGCCGTCTACCTATGCCCCTACCATTTCTACTATACAAAAAAGAGGGTATGTACTCAAAGAGCACAGAGATGGCCGGGAGAGACAGTATCAGGAAATGATCCTGGCAAACAACGAAGTTAATTCCTTCACAAGGACGGAAATTACAGGTGCTGAAAAAGCCAAACTGTTTCCAACAGATGTTGCAAGAATAGTCAACGATTTTCTGGTTAAACATTTTGCTAGAGTTACTGACTACTCGTTTACTGCTTCAATAGAGAAGGAGTTTGATGATATTGCCAGCGGCAAGCTGGAATGGGATAAAATGATCGGCGCATTTTATGGAAGCTTTCACGAAAAGGTAGAAGCGACGGAGGCAATAGATCGGTCTGAAGTAGACACCTCAAGAGAACTTGGTAAGGATCCCAAAACAGGGAGAACCCTATTAGTGCGTTTGAGTCGATTTGGTCCTGTTGCTCAAATCGGAACTCCTGAAGAACTTGAAGAAGAAGAGAAGCCTAAATACGCGAGTCTGCTTAAGGGACAGTTGTTGGAATCCATCACTTTTGAGGAGGCCATTAATTTGTTTAAACTACCGAGAGAAGTTGGTACGTATGAAGACAAAGTAATTACTGCCGCAATTGGCAGGTTTGGGCCGTATATTCGGCATGACAGCAAATTTGTTTCGTTAACCGGTGATGACGATCCCTATACTGTAGAGCGAGACAGGGCCATTGAATTAATAGAAGCCAAGCGTAAAGCTGATGCTGAAAAATTTATCAAATCATTTGACGAAAATCCTGAGGTGCAAGTGTTAAACGGCAGGTATGGGCCTTACATAAAAGTTGGAAAAAAGAATGTCAAAATACCTAAGGACCAGGAACCTAAAGACCTGACTCTTAAAGAGTGTCTTGACCTTGCTGAAAAAGCTCCTGAAAAGAAGGCAAGGGGAGGAAAAAGAAAGCCAAAAGCTGTTACTAAGAAGAAAAAGTAAGCTGTTCTTGGGCGAGCGGAAAGAAGCACTAATACTTCAAGGTAACATAGCCCTTTGATTTGATAAGCAGGGAAACAGATACGCCTGTGTCAACAAACCCTTTCAATACAGACTGAAATTCACTGGCAGTCTTAACATCGCTGGAACCAACTCTTAATATTATGTCACCGGGTAATACACCAGCCCTTTCTGCAGGACTATCACTGACAACGTGTCTTACAAGTACTCCATGTTCTGTCTCACCTTCCGGGAGTATGGTCTCAACCGCTAAGCCCACGTTAAGGCTTGTTTGTCCGAGAATCGCTCTAACTGTTACATACATACGCCCGGACATGTTCCCTGGTTGTTCATCAATATTGATTGTCAGTAATATTTCTTTTTTGTTACGAATGACGGTTACCGTGACATCACTGTCCACTTCCGAAACCCTTATGGCTTTCTGCAGATCGTCTATATTCATGATTTCGCGTCCATCAAACTCAACGATAACGTCACCGGGAAGAATGTTTCCTTTTGATGCGGGGGTATCCTGCCACACCTCTGATATGAAAGCGCCTTTATCTGACTCCATCTGAAATTCTCTCAAAACATCGCTCTTACTTTTTAGATTTAAATATGCAGCCAGGCTGTCATTGATATCCTGAAGTCCTACTCCCAGGTAACCTCTAACTACTCTGCCTTTTTCAATAAGGTCTGATATAACCTCATTTGCAATTTCCATGGATATCGCAAACCCGACTCCCTGAAATCCTCCTGTGCGTGTTGCGATAGCGGAATTGACTCCGATAATCTCACCGCGCAGGTTTACCAGTGGACCACCACTGTTACCCGGATTAATCGCGGCATCTGTCTGAATAAAATCTTCATATGCAAAGGGTTTGGCAAATGGGGTGATGTGTGTTCTTCCTGTTGCGCTTACTATGCCCGCGGAAACAGTCTGGCTATATCCAAATGGATTACCAATGGCAATGACCCAGTCCCCAACATTCACG
This sequence comes from Candidatus Scalindua sp., assembly GCA_024654465.1. Classification (GTDB taxonomy): domain Bacteria; phylum Planctomycetota; class Brocadiia; order Brocadiales; family Scalinduaceae; genus Scalindua. The sequence continues at coordinate 335 of JANLHC010000340.1, read as the reverse complement.
CTCTTTGGATCTCCAAGAGTAGCTTCTCTGAGATCTTCGCATGCAATCTTCAAAATTGCGAGGTCTGTGTTTGGATCCTGGCCAATTATTGCAGCGTCATGCTTGTCCCCGTTATGTAGTGTGACCGTAATTTTTCCGTTTTCAAAACCACTTACAACATGAAAATTGGTAAGGATATACCCTGTTTTTTTTATTACTATTCCGGAACCGAAACTGGGCTTATTGGAATTCTGAGATTTGTTATTTCCACTATCAGGAGAGGGAAAAGGAGGAGATCCCTCTTCGTGCGGATCGGAATATGTGCCATAAGCGCCCTCCGCTACAATGCTTACGAC
>JANLHC010000336.1 GCA_024654465.1 Candidatus Scalindua sp. | reverse complement strand
ATGACCTGCGGAGCCGTTTAAGTTTAGTATGCAAAAGAACCTTACGACGACAGGTGACAGAATACATAAACTATACCAACAGGATTGCTTTAGTACAGGAGTTTACTCCAACAAAGGAGGAACAGAAATTATATGATGACGTTTCAGAATATTTACGCCGTGAACGACTATATGCCTTACCTTCAAGCCAACGGCAGCTTATAACACTTATATTGAGAAAATTGTTATCTTCCTCAACCTTTGCAATTGCAAAAACATTGTATTCACTAATAAATCGATTAAAAACAATAATTAAAGAAGCAGAAAAAGAAAACAATAGCATGTCCGCCACAGCGGATCTGCCTACGGCACGAGGCGATGTATTATTAGAAGATTATGAATCTTTTGAACAGACGAAAGACGAGTGGCAAGGAGAGGAGGGAATACAAGAGGACAAAAAATTAACGCAAGATGATTTTATGGCAATTAAAAATGAAATAACAGATTTAGAGGAATTTCATAACTTAGCAGAATCTATCACGTATAATGCGAAAGGAAATGTTTTAATAACAGCACTTAAAACAGGATTTGCTAAAGCGGGGGAGCTAGGGTCTGAAGAAAAAGCCTTGATTTTTACTGAATCTCGAAGAACTCAGAAATATTTATTTAATCTCCTTTCCCAAGAAGAGTATGAAAATAGAATTGTACTTTTTAACGGCACAAACAATGATGATAAGTCAAAATCCATATATAAAAACTGGTTGGAAAAACATAAAGGTTCAGACATTATTACGGGTTCTAAATCTGTTGATATAAGAGCGTCATTAGTTGATTATTTTAAAAACCATGCTTCAATAATGATTGCAACGGAATCCGCCGCAGAAGGAATGAATTTACAGTTTTGTTCTTTTGTCGTAAATTACGACTTGCCATGGAATCCGCAGAGGATAGAACAGCGTATAGGACGTTGCCATCGTTATGGACAAAAACATGATGTGGTGGTCGTTAACTTCTTAAACAAAAATAATGCGGCTGATCAACGAGTATATCAGCTTTTAGATGAAAAGTTTAAGCTGTTTAGCGGTATTTTCGGGGCAAGTGACGAGGTATTGGGTGCTATTGAATCCGGTGTTGATTTTGAAAAACGAATTGCCCTAATCTATCAACAATGTAGGACACCAGAAGAAATTAAACGTTCTTTTAATGAATTGCAGGAAGAATTAGAAGAGCAAATTTCCGATAGAATGAAATCTACGCGGCAACAATTGCTTGAGAATTTTGATGAAGAAGTCCACGAAAAACTCAAAGTACACATGGAGGAGAGTAAAGGTTATCTTAATAAGTATGAATCATTATTATGGATTTTAACAAAATATTATCTTAAGAACTATGCAGATTTTGCTACAGATGAATATTCATTTATGCTTAAAAATAATCCTTTTTCTGATTTAAATTTATCACTGGGTCCATACAAACTGGCAAAAAATGTCGAAGATTCGCATATTTATCGAATTGGTCATCCTATTGCACAAAGAATTCTAAATACAGCTAAGGAAAAGCAATTACAACAGGCAGCGATTAAGTTTGACCATACAAATTCACAGAGTAAAGTATCAATTCTAGAGCCGCTAGTAGGGCAGCAAGGGTATTTGGCAGTTTACGTCTTGACGATAGAAACTGCAGTACAAATAGAAGACTACATAATTTTCATAGGAGTAACAGATAAATTGCAGTTTATAGAGGAGGATCATTGTAAAAGATTATTTTCATTACCTGCTGTTGTTTCAGATAATAGTAGTATATGTAGTTTGACAAATCCAATAGAAATGGAATATAAGAAAAAAGAAAAGACTGTTTTAGAGCGTATTTCCTTACGTGATTCTAATTTTTTTGATGAAGAGATGGATAAATTGGACAAATGGGCAGAAGACGTAAAAAACAGTATGGAAATACAATTAAAAGAATTATCCAAAGAAATAAAATTTAGAAAGACAGAAGCTAAAAAAATTCCCAAATTAGAAGAAAAAGTAAAAGTTCAGCGGCATATAAAAGAACTGGAAAAAAAACGAAACACTATGCGTATGAATTTATATCAACAACAGGATGATGTAGATAATAAAAAAGAACAACTTATTGATGGTATAGAGTCTAGACTAAAGAAGAAAACTGAAAAGAAAGATTTGTTTGTAATAAAGTGGGAAATGGTTTAAAAAATGTTGATGATTTCAGGATGGTATAACAAGTAGACATCGTATTACAGGTGACACCATTACTCCTTCTACACGTTCAGATGAGCTAAACAAAGGATAAAAGGTTAGGAAAATCATAAACAAACAGAACTTTTCACTATCAGGTGGAAAGTTCTGTAATCGTAAGTTGAATATGATAGTTGTAGCGAAAAAAAAGGAATTAGAAGGATGATATTATTAAACAAATGGATATTGCTTAAATGATGGATGCCAATAAAATACAAATACTTGTTCAGGAAGGCGAAGGTCTCACCGTTGAATTTAAAGAGCATTTTACACCGCGGATTGATGAAGATATTGTCGCATTCTCCAACACCAGGGGTGGGGTTATTCTCCTGGGCGTTAGAGATGACAGGACTGTGAGCGGTGAGAAACTGACCAATGATCTCAAGGCGCGTATCAATTCTGTTGCAAGAAACTGTAATCCCCCGGTTCAAGTCAAGATAAAACAATTAAAGAACATTATAGCGATAGAAGCGTCGCAGGGAGAGGAGAAGCCTTATAATTGCAGTTCAGGGTATTTCAGAAGGCTTGATGGCACAACACAGAAGATGACCAACCATGAGCTGCGTATAATGTTTCAGGAACACGAAACAACTTCATTTGAAGAGAAGGTCAATAAAGATGTTACATGGGATGACATATCAAAGGAAAAGATACAGGATTTCCTGAAAGAAGCGGATATCAGCCTTAAGAAAATAGTCCAGAGGGACATTCTTACAAGTTTAAGCCTGTCACGGGATAACAAAATTACCAATGCAGGAGCTTTAATGTTCGCTTCCAGAGTTGGAAAGTTCATCCCTCATGCGGAAAGCATCTTTGCCTCTTTTAAGGGAACGGATAAAACAAATATCTATGACCGGAATGATGTGAAAGATGGCCTTTTAACCCAGTTTAATGAAGCCGTTGCATTTTTAAAGAAACATTTGAACGTCCGCAGTGAAATTCTGGGTTTTGACCGATTTGACATTTATGAGATTCCTTTGGACGCCTTAAGGGAGGCAGTTGTCAATGCGATAGTCCACAGGAATTATGCGATTAAAGGAACAAGTATTTATGTAAGAATTTTTGATGATCGCGTGGAGATAGAAAACCCCGGTGGACTGCCAGACGGAATTACAAGGCGGAATTTCGGCAAGTCCTCTGTAAGAAGAAATCCGATTATTGCCGATCTGTTTCATCGCATGGGTAAAGTTGAGCGTATGGGTTCCGGTATTGAGCGCATGAGGGACCTTATGCGTGACGCGGAGCTGAAGGGACCTGTCTTTGAAATGGATGCATTCTTTCGAGTTACTTTTTATCGTGATCCTCGCTATTCTCTTAAAGCGGACAGATATCAAAAGGTCGGAGGAAGTAAGGAGAAAAAGTTGGGTGAAAAGTTGGGTGAAAAGTTGGGTGAAAAGTTGGGTGAAAAGTTGGGTGAAAATGAGAATAGAATTTTAGAAATTATTGCGAAAAATAAATTTGTAACAATACCTGAACTGTCAAGGATGTTGGGAATAAGCACTACGGCCGTGGAAAATAATCTTGCAAAACTGAAAGTAAAGAAATTTCTGAA
>JANLHC010000335.1 GCA_024654465.1 Candidatus Scalindua sp. | reverse complement strand
GACGGTTTAAATACCCGGCTTCCATTGTCTTTTTGTATATAAAAGGAACTTCAATAGAAGTTGAATTAGTAGAGTTGAAGGGATAGGTTTTATATCACTATGGAGTGCATCATCCGTGATGATGCTTATTACAAGCAGTGACACGGTCACTGCACTCCATAAAATTGAAGTTGCTATTATGCCTTTGTCATGTTATTTTACCTTCAATTTTTCTATAATCTTGTGTGCTTCTTCTTTTGCTTTTACAAGAGAATTGGGAAAATAATCTATCAGCTTATGGTAATACTGGTTCATATGTTCAAAATCCTTTTCTACTTCATCCTCAGTAAATTCCAGTACTCTCTCGTAATAATCAATTGCAGTATTATACTCTTTTTTTCGATCATACATTTCACCCAACGCCAGGTAGAGCAGAGGATTATTTGGTGCGAACCCAAGCCCTCTATTTAATAGTTTCTCCGCCTTATCATATTCCTTCTCTTCTCCATAAAGGAAACTAAGAACACCAAGAGCATAAATATCTCTATTATTTAACTCCAACGCCTTCATGTAACTCTCTTTAGCCGTATTAACTGAAGCTGCTGCTGAAGATTTCATAAAAACACCTATTATTTGCTGCATCATCGCATTTTTCAGATAAGCATCTCCTCTGATTATATAGTTTCTATAATCACCAGGAAAATATTCAACAAACTCGTCAATTAAATCAAGATTACCATTATTAAATATTATATTTATAATCTCTTCATGCTTGCGTTCATAATCAATACTTTCAATACAACAGATTACCCTTGATTTTGACTGACTATGGACATATTCATTATCATCCAAAATCGATTCTTCCAGTTTATTCAATGCTCTGGTTTGAGCACATCCAACTAATGAAATTAAAATAGTCATAATTACCGCAACAGTTCCATATTTTGACAAATAGTTTCTCATCGTTATTGCATTATAATGAAAATATAAATGGATTCAATCTTTACTATTGAAAAATGCCACATCACACCTCCGGTAGTAAGTGCATGAGGCCTTTATTCGGATTTACCAGTCAACAAGATATCTGACTTAACTTCTGGGGTTATGATAATATTATGATGTGACGTTAGTTCAGGGGATATTAGATAAAATGAAAGTAGATGGTAGGCGATGTCCGGACGGACAGGCCCACTCTACTGTTTTATACGCAACTTTGAGATTTGATTCCTACATCACCCGCAGATGAAAGGTTGAACTTATTTCAATCGTTAGTAGATTCCCGCAGGAAATCGTAACAGTTGTCTCTGATCTCAGGGTTAGCTCGCTGCTTCATCGCGTCACGAGGATGCTGATTCAGGTGGCCGCTGATTCCATAAATATCATTAAAGCCCCACTCAATTTCCGCACGCAGTGGCACCATGGTTTCCTGTATTATCTTATATATTGGCCTTACATCGAACTTTGGGTTCTTCAGAAAATTAAGCAGGAGTTCGATATTACAGTTTCCTGCTCCACGGCCGATACCGTTTATAGTCGCATCAAGCAGATTGACACCATCTATAATAGCCTGCTGGGTATTTGAAAAAGCCAGTTGTTGGTTGTTGTGGGCATGGAATCCGAGTTCCTTTTTCGGAGCATGCTCTTTATAAAGCTGCAGATAGCCGGTTACCTGTTCTGAATAGAAGGCTCCGTAACTGTCCACCAGATAGAGGTAGTCTACCTCATCTGCTTCATTAACCTGCTGCAGCGCTTCAATCAAGTCCGTCTCTATTGCGGCAGAAGACGCCATAAGGTTAATAGTTGTCTGATACCCAAGGTCCTTGCTTCGTTTTACCAAGTCCAGCCCTTTATCGACATCCGTAACATAACAGGCTGTACGCACCATCCCGATAACACTCTGTTCCACAGGAAGTAGCGCGGATACATTTACCCTGTCCACATCATACATCACAGCCAGTACCGGAGGATTCTCACACTCATGGGAGTCAACGATATACCTGATATCATCTTCATCACAAAAGTTCCATTTGCCGTATTTTTCCCGTGTATATTCATCACTCACACAAAGCTTTTTACCAATTTCCATGATATCGATACCGCTATCACAGGCTGCACGATAAGCCGCTTTAACAAAATCATCCTTGAAGTGGTAATTATTAATCAATCCCCCGTCTCTGACGGTACAATCCAAGACCTTTATTTTTTCTCGATACATCTTCTCTGCTCCTGATAAAATATCCTTAATCTGCCTCATAAAAATCCAAATAGTCCATACTAACGTAAACAGGCATGAAAAAACAAGTGAGAAATACGGGAATGAGAAATACAGGAGCGTTCTATTCAATAATATCTATTGTATTTCATGAAACTCATGATAACATCATGACTTGAATTTAGAGAGAATTATTGAAAGGAAAGGTGGTATATTTCTACTATGAATAGTCCAGAATCAGGTAAAAGCACTCATAAAAAAAAGCAGAAAAACCCATGGTATAAAGATGGCTTAAGATTTGAATGCCAAAGATGCGGTGATTGCTGTAGAGGAGAACCTGGTGTTGTCTGGATGACTGAGAAGGAGATTAAGAACACCTCTGTTTCGCTGGGTATTTCAACGGACCTATTTATTAAAAACTATGCAAGGTTGATTAATGGGAGAATCAGTCTACTTGAGTATGATAACGGGGACTGCGTCATGTATGACAATGGGTGCAAAATATATGAAACCAGACCGCGTCAATGCAAAACGTTCCCGTACTGGAGCTCGAACCTGAAAAACAAAACCGAGTGGGAAGAGCAGAAGAATACGTGCCCTGGAATTGGTAAAGGAAAGTTGCATACACCTGAAGATATAGATAATAGTTTAAGGCCTGAATTGAATGATTTATGAGTTACGAAAACAATAAGGCCATACTTATCGGAAAACAGTCAGGGACCCTCGCAGACAATAATAATCAGTGCCGGATAAGAATTGGGATACTTGGCGGCACTTTCAACCCAATACACATGGGGCATTTGATTATGGCAGAAGAGGTTTGCAAACATCACCATTTATCAAAAATTATTTTCATGCCCGCATACATCCCTCCTCATAAATATGTAAATGATTTAGCAGAGGCACATCATCGCCATCAAATGATTAAAGCATCCATTAGTGGAATTAGTAAGTTTGAAGTATCAGATCTTGAAATTATGCGTGAAGGCAAGTCTTATACGATAGACACCATACAGGAAATCCTGAATCACT
>JANLHC010000332.1 GCA_024654465.1 Candidatus Scalindua sp. | reverse complement strand
CCGTGCTTCGTATAGCAGTTGAAAACATTTATTGAATAAGGTATCAATTGTTTCTTAAATTCTTTAATTCGTATCACATTCTCAAAACACTTTTCTCCGTCAAAGAGCGATATGTATTCAAACCATACTTTTTCACCATCTTCATCGTAAGGAATAAAAAGGGAAATCGTATCACCTTCAATAAGATGTACATTCCTATCTACCTGTTTTAAAAACAGATTCCTGATATCGGAAATATTTGTTTGAGAGCTATCAATAAAGGGCGTCTTGTTTTTTTGATCTATCCCTTTTATAACCCTTTCGTAAAATCCTTTTATTTCACTATTTTCGTCAATGTTTTTTTTACTAAAGAAGACTTTAATAGAAGCCTCTTCATTTGTTTCTATTGATTTAGAATCATTTCTGTAAATTTTCTTGCATGTACCGTCTTCAAATACAAACATTTCACAGCACTCTTTGCTGCTATTCCTGTTTATACGTCCTGAAACCTGAACGATACTGTCGAATGGCGCATAGGCCCTAAACCCTACATCAAAATCAATATCAACACCAGCCTCAACCGATTGAGTAGAGACAAGAACAACCTTGCTTTTTTTATTTTTACATCTTTTAAGTATAGTTTTTTTTCTTGTGTCTGTAATTGTTGAATTGAGAAGGTAAACCTCATATTTCTCAGATATTGTTTCTTCGCTCTGTATTTCTAAGTATAAATCAAAAGAATCTTTTACCGTATTCAGAACGATAAGAATCTTGTTTTCTTTATTAAGTTTTTTTATCCGGTTTACCAATTTATTGAATTTGTTTTTATCCTTTGGATCGTTGATTTTTAGTTTTTTATCCGGTATTATTCTTGTTCTTTTAAATACCTCGTGTTTGAATACTTTGCTGGATGTGTCTTCAGGTATGATTTGATGGAATAATGAATTTGAAAGAATATCCAATCTTGGGAGTGTCGCGCTCATCACAATAAAATGGGTATTGAGAAATCGGCCTATTACGTCAAGAATACAAGCAACTTCTGTCCATACAGTATCTTTATATGCCTGGATTTCATCTATTATTACAACACTGTTGGCCAATTGATAAAAGTTGTAATTGGAGTTTTTATCATTCCTGAAAAAAAGATCAAAGAATCTTACGTGGCTCATAAAAAGGACAGGTTTATTGAAAAACAGATTATCTACATAATTTGCAAACACAGTATTGTCATCCTGATACTTCTCTTCATTGCTGGAAGAATCAATAAACCTTGAATCCAGACGTCCCATATTTCCCAAACCAATAAACGTTCCAAGTGTTTCATAGCTTTGCTCTATCAAATTAATAAAAGGAAAAACATAAAATATCTTTTTTATCTCCCTCTTTTCCATAATCTTTAATGCTAAGCGAAGTGAAATATTTGTTTTGCCTCCACCCGTAGGTATGTTAAGAAAGAACGTTCTACTATCGGATTGTTCTTTCAGTATATTCTCAAGATTGTCTTCCGTAATAACATTTAAAATTGAACGCATCTTGTTAAGCGTTTCTTTCCTTTCCAGATTATCAGACCATGTAAGATCATCAATATTTGTATTTCTGAGATCGTTTCTCTCTTTATTAATATTTACATTAAAATTTATTTCTTTTTCCTGGTTAATTTCAAATTCGTTAGTTTCATGGAAGTTTTTAGAGATTTTATTATTTAATTCATTATTAAGAGTGTCGTAATTAAATTTTTGTCCTGTCTTATATTCCATTGTCGCAAAATAGTCAGATGATATCAGACAGGAGTGAAACATTTTTACAAGGATAAAGAATGACAGGGAGTCCTTCGATAACTTTCTTACAAGCTCTCTTGTACCACGAGCGTTCCATTTTCCCCAGAACCCTCTTGCCAACATTGCTCCAAGAATATTGTCATCCGGCGCTTCATTAAGTTGACTAAGAATATCAGCTAAAACGTTTCTTTCAACCCTATATGAAAAGCTTTGAATGTCATCAAGTATGTCATTTAACCTGCCATGATGTTTGTATACTGAATAGAGAAGAAGGAAAAGTATTATGAACTCTTTGTTGTTGACCTTATTAGTTTTTTTTAATTTCAGAACTGCATATACCAAAACAAAAAAACTTTTATCACTATGTGTCGTCTTATTCTTTTCTCCATCCAGCTTTGCCTGAAAT
>JANLHC010000080.1 GCA_024654465.1 Candidatus Scalindua sp. | reverse complement strand
TGCCTTTTGCAATTTTTCCTGCACTATCTTATCACCTTCTTCACCTTGGGCCACTGCTATAAGATTAGAAATGCAAAAAAACCCGACAAGCAATGTAAGTACAAAGACACAAATATTTTTTTTCATCACCAACTCCTTTCTTCTATAAATAGTTTTACGAGGATATATGCTGTTCATTTGTTAGTTTACTTTATGTAATTTAAAACCTCTACTCATTATCTGTTGCAGAAACACTATTTCTACTCCTTGCCCGACGGTATCTGGCGATGAAGAAAAACTCAACACTTAAACTCATAATAACTGCAATCGCAATATAGCCATAAATACTTTTCGGGGTGGGGGTTACAAGTGTTAAATAATACCAGGATGATATAGCCTTCTTTCCTCTATGTTCACCACTGGAACCATCCCATGCAGCCAGGGAAAATGGAATGAGTTTTCCTTTTTCAAACTGAGTATCATTGTTATCTTCACTAAATAAAGGCCTCTTTATTAAGACCCTCCATCTGCCATCTTTCCATTGACCCACACCTTCCGCTTCCTGATTTTCCGGAGATTGGGCCTTAAAGCTCATTACGCCTTTTGCACTTGCTTCTTCAACAGCGGTATGGCCCACCCTATCCGGATATTTAACATTTTCTCCTGTTTCTACTTCCATTTCAGAGTGCAATTCTAATTGATGGTGAGCTTCCCAATGCAGTATATAAACCTTGTTACTCGAATCGCCCATCATAAAAGAAGGCTTCTTTGCTCCCTCCGGTATCTTTACGGGAAATTGTATTGCAACCGCATCACTAAAAACCTCATCCTGCTTATTTGTTCTGTCATTCCATTCAAGCAAGAAGGATATATTAGTTTTGTTATACAAGGATCTTATAATTATTGAATTTACAGAAGGATTCCACAATCTTGGCTTTACGAGGATTTGTCCTGCAAGTGGTATTTCTGTCAATTCCGCATCTTCCCACATCCCGCTATCCGGATCCAACGGCAACGCTCCTTCTATGGGCTTGGATTTAAGTACCACTTTAGTGTCCATCTTACGGGAAATTGACTTTACATAATGCGCCAGATGCCATCTCTCTTCATCTGTCAGGTACTCTTTATATGAGCCCATTGGCGTTTCATTAATACCGGTCGTTATTGTACGATAGATATCTTTTAAACTATTTCCACCCTTATATAACCAACTCTTTGTCAAATCTCTTGCCTTAAAAGGTATGTTCCACTCCGCCTTCATTGTTAGTGTAATTTCTCCGTCACCTCTACCATTTTCTCCATGGCATAAAAAACATTGGGCCTCTTTGAACAACCTTTTCCCATCTGTAATTGTTTGTAATGTAGAAGGGACTTCCTCCCATATTTTCATCGCTCCGGATCCTTCGCTTGAAAAGTCACTGTTAAAAGTTTTTATATAATATATAACCTGCCATCGCTCTTCCTTACTTAAATTACTCCAGAAAGGCATAGCAGTACCTTCTACGCCACTTGAAATTATTCTGAAGAGGTCATCATCTGTGGGAAGAGTACCGAGTTTTGTGGAACGTATCTTATACTCATTTCTGGTAAAATTTCTTGGCTTTTGGTCCATGCGTGGCGCTGCGGGACCATTGCCATCGCCTTTTATACCGTGGCAATAATAACACCTCTTTTCATAAATAATCTTTCCCGCATCTACCGCGTCTTCGGTTTCCTGAATCTTCCCGGAAGCATCATACATATATGTACGAAATTTTTGAGTAGCCTGCGCGAAAATGTCAACTTCGCAGGAAATATATATAAAACAAACAACAAATATAAAAATAAATACTTTTTTACGCATTTCGATTTAAACAAGTTAGGTCGCTATCGCGACAAAGGACTATCCTTCGACTCCGCTCAGGCCACCAGAGGCGCCCCTATTAACTTGCCTCAGGTCCGACTTAGTCGGGATGACGTCACACTGAGCGGAGTCGAAGTGTTATCAACATTGAGTTACCTATGCATTAAATTTATTATGAACTTTTGATTTTCCCGGCGGAACTTTTCAATGTATTCTTAACACTTTTACCAGGCCCTTCTGGACGCAACATATCTCGCGGGAAATTCATGAGTAAATCTTTTATTGCCTCAGCCTGCTCTGTTGGTGTCCCGGAAAAGAGGTCCTGGAACACATCTTTTCTAAAAAATTTCGGCATTTTTGTGCCGGGTTGTATTATCTGAGGATTCAGCAGCCATCTTACTATCCAATCCGGTTTTAATCTTTCGCTCGCCAGTGATAAATCAGGCGCCCAATCTGACGGGCCACCTTCAGGTGTTATGTCCCCCCTGACATGACATGACACGCAGTTTACGTCCCTGGATTCAAACAGGTTCTTTGCCTTTGCCAGATAACCCGGCATTTCTCTCTCCTTTTCGTCTATATACCCTTCGTCTGTCTCCTTGTAAAACTCGTAAGGGTATTCCTGCTCATCCTTCATTGCAAAATATCTTGTAAGGGAAGTAACATCTTTACCTTGAAAGTTAAACGTTGGCATTCTAACCTCCAGCCACGGTCTCAAATTAACCGGTTTACTGAGAAATCTAAATAACCAGGCAGACTGTACTTTTTTACCCTCTCCATAAAGGACCGGTGGAGTAAATACTTTAGCCTCTTCCGGCACTCTCCCCTCTTCTTCGACATGATAATCTATTATAAATGATGATATATCACCGCCTTCCGCTTTTTCTCTACTCTTTATCTGACTTTTCATTATCTGTGCCGTCTCTCCCGCCTTTCGACCTAACCCCTCATTATCCTCCCACAACTGAAAAAATAAGTTGTTCTCCTCTTCAAGTTTAACCATACCAAGAACCTCAGTCCCACCCTCCAGATATAACTTATCTATGGTAAACTGATGACATCCCATACAATTATACTTATCTATTACCCTCTTACCCTCAGCTAAATACTTTTGTGTTTCCGTTAACTTATCCACATAACGCTCAGGATACTCTCCTTCTTTTAAACCTGACAAAAGAACTAACAAAGATCCACGTTCTTCCTTGCTCAAACCAAAATCAGGCATCCTTAATCTGTCTTCAGGCCTCTTATATCTACCCTCGTCAAAACGTCTTGGATTACTCAGTTTCGCATCTATCCACGCACGCCTCGCTTTCCCTATATTCTCTTCCGCATTCTGCAGACCAACCCCATTCAGTATCTCTTTCTCAAATAGACCGAAATCAAATAAGTGCAGGTTTTTTGACCCTATTTCTGTCAGCTCCACTCCTATCCTACTCCTGCCTTCCATTCCCCTTATCTTATGACATCCAAAACAGCCATACCTGCTTATTAATTCCCCGCCTTTCTTCCCCATCATCTCATCATTCACCCATCCCGCATCTTCCTCTATTTCCTCATAATCTTCACTCTTCAAACTCATCAAATATGCAGCCAGAAATCTCGAATCCTCCTCGTCCAGCCTGAAATCCGGCATTCTCGTTAGAGGTTGATGAGATTTAGGGCCTAACAGCCAACTAACCAGATATTTATAACTTATTTTCTCGCCAATCCTGGCAAGATTAGGCCCATGTGTCCTCTCTTCGTCGTCTGCAATATCACTGTGACATGCCAGACACCCTATGCTTTCAAATAGATTCGCACCCTCTTCAATCATCTCCTCACTAAACCCATTCTGTTCCTTGACTTCTGTCACACTTGAATTCTGCCACAAATATGAGGTTATTGCCCTCGCTTCGTCTTCATCCAACATAAAATCAGGCATACGTGTCGTTGGCCTGAAATCCCTGGGCCCTTGCAACCACCCTACCATCCATCGAGCATTGACCTTACTACTTATCTCCATCAGGTCCGGCCCTATCATGCTATACTCATCCTCCCCAAAACCCTCTGTTGGATGGCAACCATAACAATCCAGTTCCTCAAACAATTTTACCCCCTTCCAAATCTCCTCTCCGCCCTCCAGCCGTTCAGCTTTATCATGACATTTTATACATGAAGATTGCGCTACTTTACCCCTATACATTGGTTTTAACCAATATTCCACCTCGCCGTGCGCCTTCTCCGCACTTGTGGTTGCTCTCGCCTGGCCCTCATGGCACAACACGCAACCAAACTTCTCAGGCGGGTGGTTTCCAAGATATACATCCCTTCTCGGATGTGCCGCATAGGGTTGTTCCTCAGAAACATTTCTTTTCTTATTTATTCCAACATGGCAAGACATACATCTATCTACCTCATTTAATTCATCAAAGCGCACCTGGTATACCTGCAACTGTGGCCGTTTAGAACTCAATCCTTCCATCACTTTCTTATATTTATGAATGCTACTCTCATGCGACTCCATATCTTTTGTGTACCTGACAACCTCACTTGTAAGACCATCTAATTTCTTTTGTAACTTTGCTCTCTTCTCATCAAGGCGTTCAATCTTTTCAGCTAATTCCTTGTTCTTCTTCTCCATAACATTTATCTTTTCAGTTGATCCCTCTTTCTTGTACTTGCCAAACAGATATTTCTCTTCCGACATCTTATTGCGTAAGACTATTGCCTCAAATCTCAACGGTGACAATTCTCCCTTGTCTAAAGCATGTAACGCCTCTAAAGTTTTTTTGTATTCATCTTGTATTTTTGGACTTTCAAAATCCTTCCTGGCCTCACTAAGTTTTTTTTCGATTGTTTTATATGAACGCGGTACACCCGGTTGCTCAAATGCCAATACAGCCTCCTCATATCTCTTTTTCGCATCCTCAAATTCCAGTTTGTGAAAACGATTTTGATAATCCTTCCAGGGTCTTTTACTTACAACCTCATTCCATATTGCGCCCACACCCGTACACGCTAATATGAAACTTAGTACTACATACCAACCCACATAAGATTTTCCCTCTTCCGTTTTTTTCACCTTGTTCATAATACTAACTCACCTTACACCTTTAGGTCATTAATAATGACAAAAACCCATGCCAAAACTGGGAGGTTATTGTTTGACATGGGTTTCTGCTCATTCACCGCAACCACATTACAATTGTAAATCTACATTTTATCAGGATTGGTACCCTGATCTTTATTTTAAAGGGTAGGCACCACCGTATTGCCTACCCTTCAAAATAAATCTACAACGTTTAATAAGAACGCCTGAAGCCTATATGTCAGACGGGAAGTCTGACATTAACAAAACACAACATGAATCCGGCCAGGACGAACATGAACTGTGTTTTATCAGACAGTTCGTATTACTACTCGAATCTGGCTGCTTGCTCACTGTCAAATTGCTTTAGAAAGCAATATCAACACCGATCCTGTATACAGTATCCATCATACTTCCCAGGTCAATTCTATTAGCTGGTAAACCGTTTGTGCCGGTTTTAGGATCTCCATAATCTGACCACGTAGCGCCGGCAAGTATCTTGTAATTTGCCCTCGTAACGATTGTGGTATCAAAGGTGTACTTAGTAAATGATCCGATATTCCTCGCATCATAATCGGTATTAACATTCTCAACCCTGAAGGCAGGTATGAGCCATGGCAAAGCAACATACTCTACCTCACCTGTGTAAATAGTGGTATCAAAATTTGAACCTGACTCTTGCGGTAAATTACTTCCAAATGTGCCTGCGCCATATGTTATAGTGCCTTTTATGTCATCCTCCATAAACGAAGCGGCACCTATAAAGTTAAAGTTCCACCAGTTGGCGTCAACCACGACACCATATCGCTTGAACCTATTAGCACTAGAATCAAATGTACCACCATCCACTGGATTTCCAAAGGCACCCGTAATAGGATCGTCGATAAATGCACCTGTTATACCACGATAAAAATAACCCTTTATCCTGACGGAGTTATCCTGCCAGTTCTCTTTTGACGCCAGAGAACTGCCTACCGACTCTTCACCAAGAACCCCCATGCCTCCTATCTTGTATGAAACGGTAACATACCAGTCTTTACTGTTATTAGTCTCACCACCACCATCAGGAAGGGGAACGCCGTTTCCACCAGCTAAATTGCCTAGTATTTTTTCCATATCAAAGCTACCATTAAACTGTCCTTCTCCATCACCTGTGTTGCCATTGACTATACCCACTGCCCACTCAAGGCCGCCCTTGCCGCCAAATCCGTTCTTACTGCCCCAGAACTCTATACCATCCTGACTCGGAAAAAATCCCCAAAAGTTACCGGCCGATACTGTTGGCATGATATCCATAATGAAAGGTGATAAACTAAGTTGCCTTCTATGACTAGACATGGGAGTTGCACGCACCTCCATCCTGCCAAGCCTGAAATTCAAAAGTCCCTGCTCGCCAAAGATAAATGGAGCATAGTTTACATAAGCCCTCTCCAGCCCGGTAATTTGACCAGCGCCAAAGAATGATAATGTCTCACCAAACGTCCCTCCAAAAAGCACCTCTAAATTATCTATACCTTGAAAAGCCGTAGATGCGGCTCTATCTGTCTGACCAATACTACCGCCACCTCTAGGGTCGCGTGGCCTCTCTTTTGTCACGGTGAAATCTGCTGTCATCTTGAAACCTATAGCTGGTAATCCAGGAATTTCACCCGGCCATACAGCCTTGGGAAACAGCCTTGACCAGGCAGAGGCACCCATTGCTACCGGCTCATCCTTTACAAAGACCTCATCGCCTCCTCCCGGCATCCTTAACCCATTTGCACGAAACGCTCTACCAAACGCACTTAACTTGGGAAACGTTCCCCAGTGGCAGGTGGTACATGCAGTCTTGTACTTCCTCGCAAATGGCGGAATTGCCTGTGAATCCTGAGGAAACATTGCAAACAGCATCCCCACAATGGCAAAGA
>JANLHC010000328.1 GCA_024654465.1 Candidatus Scalindua sp. | reverse complement strand
TTTTATGCAAATGTTTACCTGACATATACATAGTGCAGTTTTGACTCACTATGATAAATATTTTTTAAGGCAATCATGTTCAGTCCTATACAATTTGTTTTTATAGCAGCAATCGTCCTCTATCTTCTGGATTCAATCTGGGAAGTAGGATCTATATTCAGCCCGAACAAATTCAGTAAGAGGTTAGCCGATTACTTTCTCCTTTCAGGTTTGTCAGTCCACTGCGCATTTTTAATTATTATAAGCTCACAATCCGGCACATTGCCGATATCAACACTTTTTGAGTCATCCACATTCTATCTTTCTCTGATTGTATTACTCTCTGTTATACTCAAATTTTTATACAGGCTGCAATCACTGACGCCCTTTGTTATGCCGATCGTAACGGGGTTCTCGATTGCCGCGGTTACACTGGTAAAAAACGACCTGGCACTGACGGCTGATTTAAAGACATTCTGGCTATTTGCCCACATAATACCGATATTCCTGGGCTATGCCTCGTTTACTATTTCTTTCATATTCAGCATAATGTACCTGACGATGGAAAGGCAATTGAAGAAAAAGTCCTTTGGCCCTCTTTTTGAGAGTTTACCTTCTCTTGAAACCTTGGATGCGTTAATGTGGAAAACGATTACGATGGGTTTTCCTCTACTGACGATTGGCCTCATTTCTGGTACGGTGTGGGCAAAGACAACCAACATATTGGGTCTACTCTGGTACCTTGACCCTAAAGTGCTATTGGGATCTTTGACATGGCTTATTTATGCCGCAATATTACATTTGAGGCTCGGAGCCTCTTTTCATGGAACAAAGGTAGCTATAGTTACCATAGTAGGTTTTGTTATTGTAATGCTTACCTTTATCGGCCCATTCCTGATGGGGCACAAACAACATGGATATGAGAAGAGTTCGTTAATTCTCGAACAAGAGATAATAATACCGGAAGAGCCCGGAATGATAAAAGTTGAATCTTAAAATATACTAATTATGAATTTACATATACTAGGTCTCAATCATAACTCTGCACCTGTAGAAGTAAGGGAGAAGCTTGCCTTCAGCCCTTCCACAGTGCCAATCGCACTCTCCTCATTTGCACAGTCTTTCCAGTCTTCGGAAACGGTTATACTCTCCACATGTAATCGTGTAGAGATTTATGCAGCGTCACCCGATAACAGTTTTGGCAAAGACGCCCTGCTGGATTTCTTTTCAGCCTTTCATGGTCTGCCAAAAGAGGAATTCGCCGATCATATGTACCACCACCAGGGCATAAATGCCGTCAGGCATCTGTTTTTTGTTGCATCCAGCCTCAACTCAGGTGTCCTAGGTGAGACACAAATCATCTCCCAGGTAAAGGATGCGTATATGACAGCGACTACTGCTGAGACAACCGGCAGTATCCTCAATCAGCTCTTCCAGCGTTCCCTGGCCGTCGCCAAGGATGTACACACTAAGACTGCCATCGGCAAAGGAAATATATCTGTGAGTACGGTGGCCGTTGACCTTGCCATCAAGATATTCAAAGACTTTTCGGAAAAGACGATGTTCATAATCGGTGCCGGTGAGATGTGTGAACTTGTATTAAAACACCTGGTAGAGCGTGGCGCAAAAACAGCAATAGTAGCAAACAGAAACTACGACAAGGCAAAATCCCTTGCTGAAGAATATGACGGAAAGGCCATAAACTACGAAAAGCTTGACAAATATCTTCCACAAGCAGACATAATCATCAGTTCTACCGCGTCTCCTCATCCTGTAATCCATACAGAACACATAAAGAATGCTATAAAGGCGCGCAGGGGTAACCCCATGCTGCTCATAGACATTGCTTTCCCGAGGGATATTGACCCCGAAATAGCAAAGATCGATAACGTTTACCTATATGACATAAATGATCTGAATAAAGTTGCAAACAGTAATGCAGAGGAGAGAAAGAAGGATATAGATAAATGCGTTGCGATCATCGACAAAGAAGTTGCGCAATACATGGCATGGGTAGAAGAATTGAAGATCGGCCCGGCTATTTCCCAGCTAAGAAACCACTTCCACGCAATAGGAGAACAGGAACTTGAGAGGCTACGGCCAAAACTGGGAGATATTGCACACGATGAATGGGAACTTATAGTCTATTCAATGCAGCGAACACTCAACAAAATCCTCCACAAACCCGCCAAGGTAGGAAAAGAAAAGGCAAAGAACGGCGGCGGATTCCAATATGTAGAAACGATAAAACACCTCTTCGGTATCCAGCATAAAAAAGAAGATTCTAAGAAATAGTTGATTATTACAATCAGTACAAATGATATGTAGATAGACTGAAATTAGAATGCATTTTCCACTTCAAAATGGTAGAGTACGATTTATATTACACAATAATTTAATTTCATTATCGAGAGGTTTTTTATGAGCAGAAATAAAATTGTTCAAACCAAGAATCCCCGAACAGGACATTATGTCAAGATAGACAGATCAGAAGGAAAAATTGTTGGGCACAAATCCACCAAAGGTCCTTATAAAGGCATTCCAGTTATCAGGAAACCAAAAAAATGATTCTATACGACCCTGTTCAAGGAGATGTCTTAACCAAACATATTAAATTCCGTCCCCAAACTTGTTTTATCATGACACAATTGGGTACCCCAATTCCAAATGAGATAAAGAATATTCGCAGAACATTGGAAAAATATCTTAAACAAAAGAAGTTAAAAACTATTGATGCTAGTAGTGATATAAAAGGAAAGGACTTTCTTCTTAAAATATGGGAAATGATACTCTCTGTTCCTGTTGGTATAGCAATTATTTCAAAGGAATTAACTCCTTATACACTTGCAAATATTTTTTATGAAATAGGATTGCTGCAAGCATACGGAAAAGAAACATTAATTATTAAAACGAAGGATTCTTATGTTCCTTCTGATTTTGTTCGTACTGAATATATTGAATACGATAGAAACTTCAAGAAGAAAATTAACAGGTTTCTTCATGGATTAAAAGAACAATCTGAATATTACGCAAATGCCTCTATACTGTTAGAGGGAAATCCTCTGCTTTCCATAGACTATCTTCGTAGAGCTTTTCTTATTTCTGGTAATGAAAAATATAAAAGAGACGCACAAATAATCTCTCAAGCAAATCCACTTGATAAGCAAACCAAGTTCGGAATTGATAGCTTTCTGAAGGTTTGAGTTAATAATCCATAAAACCCCACCTGACCTAGCCAGAGCCTAGCCGAAAAGGTTTCTACGGTTCAAAGTAATGTGGTAGTACGTAAACTCACAAGTTTTCACTATTTATCGTGGCGCAACACCTGTATTCAC
>JANLHC010000326.1 GCA_024654465.1 Candidatus Scalindua sp. | reverse complement strand
AAGAAGCCAGCAGTGTAATAAAATTCTTTAAGCAGGAGTCAGAGTTGCTGGTTGGTATTATTATAGGTAAGGTTAATGACCAGGGACGTGGTACTTTTGTCAGGGTGATCCCGGGTAACAAAGTCTACGTTACACTTGATCGACCTTCGGTTAAAGACCAGGCAATGAATTACGTCAACAGGGACATTGTTACTGTGGACCGTAAAGACATTGAATCTGTAACCGTCAGCTTATCAAATGAAACTTATAAACTTAGATCTGGAGATGATGGAGAAGAGATTCTCCTGGATAACATTCCAACAGGTAAAAAGTTAAAGATTAACGATACTAAGAACGTATTTACCGCGTTAAATAATTTGAGGTTTGAAGATGTAATGAAAAACTCTGTTTCCGAAGCGGGGTTGGTTTTTAATAAAAAATATGTCTGCAACCTGAAAGACTCAACGGTTTATACAATAAAAATTGCACAAAAAGGTGATAAAACGTATATAACATGCTATACTGAGTTCTCAGATAAGACGCATGTTACAAAGGAGAAGGGGGTGGTTGAGTCTGAAGAGGAGCTGAAGAAGAAAGAGGCAAAACTGCTTGCCCGGGAAAAAGCGCAAAAGATGTCGACAAGGCATAAGGGCTGGATCTACGAGATTGCTGAGTATGACGCAAAGAACCTTACGAAACAACTTTCCGAGCTGTTTGAGGAGGAAACGAAAGAGAATATCGGGGCGGAATAGACATACTTTTTGTACTCGCTCAATAGTCCATCTTACCATTATTAATAACTAAACATCACCGGTTGAAATGAGGGATTGAGACTCGCAGTGTGGATGAAGTGTTGAAGTAGACTTTATTCTTAAAAAATCCTTCTTTACATAATACCAGAATATGATACCTTCCTTTCTATTGACAAGTTTATGAGGTAGCGATGTGCTATAATTAACCATGTTTGTCAACTCATGATATTTGCACTTCCTCATTGAACTGAGTGATGAATATCAGTGTCTCTTCATTATTGACGGCATAACAAGGACTGGAAATGAAAAAAAACGATTCAAAAAAGAGCTTCTTTATTGTCGGTTTCGGGGTTGGTTTGTGTGTGGTTTTCGCGTTGTCCGTTGCAGACGCAGGCGAGGCTGTTTTACATAAAAATGCTCCTGTGAAAGGGCAGATAGTCGCACTGCAAGAAAACGAAATTGGATACGATGAAGAGAGGCTGAAGAGAAGGTTGGGTGTTAAATCGTTAAGAGGAGCGGACTTGTCAGGGAACGATTTACGATGGCTATATCTGCAGGAGACAGACCTGGCACAAGCGAACCTTCAGGGAGCAAATCTGAAGGGGATTAACATTCGAAAAACAAACCTGCAAGGAGCCGATTTACGCGGGGCAAATCTCTCCGGAGCAAACCTGGAAGATGTGGATTTGCGAGGAGCAGATCTGACTGGCGTTCAGAATCTTTCCATCAAACAGATTACTGCAACCGTCTATGATAAGGAGACAAAATTTCCGGAAGGTATAACGTTCGGGGATATACCCAAATACAACAAGGACAGCCTGAAGAGCGCTTTGGGTGTTAAAATGCTGGAAGGGGCGGAAGCACAGGGAATGATATTACGATGGGGAGATTTTGAAGGAGTGGAAATGCCGTGGTCATCCTTTCAAAAAGCTGACCTGACAGGAGCAAACCTATCACATACAAATTTGTCGGCAGCAAACCTGCGTGGTACAATCCTGTTGGAGGCAGAATTACAAGAGGCGAATTTGAAGAACGCAAGCCTGCAGGGAGCAAGTTTGATGCAGGCAAATCTTCAAGGAGCTGACTTGACAGGTGCAAACCTGCAAGATGCGAACCTGTCAGGAGCAGACTTACAGAAAGCAAAATTGTCGTCGGTGAACTTGTCCGGAGCAAACCTGTCAGAAGTTGACTTGCACGGTGTGGATTTGCGCGGAGCAGATATGAGGGGAGTGAAAAGCATTACGGTAAAGCAGCTTGCGCCGGCCATCGTTGATGTACGCACTCGCCTGCCGGAAGGTATAACCTTCAAACAGATAGAACAACACAAGTCTGGTGCGATACCGGAATCATTGTAAGCAAATGTGTCAATGATTGTCTCAATGCAGTTTCAATTAAAAGATTATGACGTTAAATATTTTCATTTTTCATTTGTTTAATTATTTTTTATTAATGAAATTTTAACAAAGGAGGGCTTTATGTTATCGTTATCAAGCACACTGGATTCACTTCTGGCACTTCAGGAAGCAATGGATATTGCTCAAGATACAGGTTATTTTGAAGGTGCGACAACAAATACAGGGGTTTATCCACCTGTTAATATTTTTGAAAAAGGTGGTGATTTAGTTCTCGTAGCTGAATTGCCCGGAATCAAAAAAGAGGATTTGCAGTTGCAGGTAAAAGGTAATACC
>JANLHC010000079.1 GCA_024654465.1 Candidatus Scalindua sp. | reverse complement strand
TCTTTGCCTGCAGATGACGTAATCCCTCTTGTTGATGCAGAATATTACCCGGCAGTCCATAAGGCATTTACCAACGCCAAAAAGTCCATATTATGTGTTATGTATATAGCTAAGCTGGACAAAGGGCATACGGGCGGAGATGAATATCAACTGGTCCTTGATCTCATAAACGCACATAAAATGGGTGTAAAAGTCCTGGTTATTTTTGACCAGAATGTCAAATTCTGGGAAAAAGGCAAAAAAAGAGACATAATTGAAAGAAGGAGTGAATATGCATACGATCTGCTATTACGTGCCGGTGTTCCTGTCTATTATGACAGCAAAAACAGGGTAACTCACAGTAAGGTGATGGTTATTGATAAATACATAACGATCGTTGGGAGCACTAACTGGACTTATGGCGCATTGAGAAAAAACCATGAAGCCTCTGTAATGATAAAGTCTCGGGACGTTGCACTTGTATTTGAACGGAAATTAAAGCAGATAGAGAAGGGAAATTAGCTAAGTAGTGTAATAAGAATAGCATAAAAATATCTTGCATTAGTAAATATGCTTTGTTATAAAAGAAAGTTTCGATTATTCAAACGGCTGAAATAATAATATTGGAGGTACCTGTTGATCATAGCGATCGATGGGCCGGCTGGGTCTGGAAAAAGTACAGCGGCAAAAGGATTGGCCGAGCGTCTCGGTTTTACGTATCTTGATAGTGGCGCAATGTATAGGGCCTTTACGTGGAAAGTCAGCAGTTCTGGTGCTGATTTCAGTGATAAAGAAGGGCTCTGTAGGCTGTTGGATGAGACCAGTATCAGAATAGAGTGTTCGGCAGGTGGATCAGAGGTATTTGTGGATGATGTTAACGTCACAAGAGAAATAAGACATCCCTCTATAACTGAAAACATACATCATGTGTCCAGCTTGGATTTTGTCCGCAAGAAGATGGTTGAACTTCAAAGAGACTTTGCACGAGGAAAAGATATTATTGCTGAAGGCAGGGATATGTGCTCGGTTGTTTTTCCGGATGCAGATAAAAAGATTTACATGGATGCCGACGTTAAGGAAAGAGCAAAAAGGCGGTATTCTGAACTCCGGGCTTTTAACGATGAGGGTAGTATAGATAATGTAGTAGAAGACATTGTCCGGAGGGACCACAGGGACTCGACAAGGCAGTTTGCACCGTTGAAAAGAGAGCCCGATGCCCTTTATCTTGATACAACAAGTCTGGAGGCAGAGGACGTCGTTGATATTTTGACAAAAGAGATTGAAAAAGAGCAACAAAAAGATTAGTCCTGTAACAATATTTTACATTTAAAACTTTATTTAGCAGTTTTATTAACTTTATTTTTCGGAGAATTTTTTTAAATGATCAACAAACTTGTATTAGAAAAGTACGATATCAAGCAAGAGGAAATAGAGAGAGAACTAGAAGAGATAATAGGAAGTGGCAGTCTTGAAAAAATTGAGGCAGCATTTGATACTTCAATCAAAAATTTCGATTTAGGAACGATTCTAAGAGGCAGGGTTTTAGGTGTCATTGGTAACAATGTAATATTAGACACCGGATATAAATCTGAGGGAACCGTCCCGCTTTCTGAATTTGATAGTTCTGAAGAAGTTGAAGTTGGGGCTGATGTAGAGGTAATGCTTGAGTCGTTTGAAGATGATACCGGTCTAATACAGATTTCAAAGCGGAAAGCCGACCGCATACGTGGTTGGGAAAAAATAGTTAATAAATACCAGGAAGGCGATGTCGTAACTGGCAAGGTTGTAAGAAAGATAAAAGGTGGATTGCTGGTTGACGTAGGTATTCCAATCTTTCTTCCAGCATCACAAATCGATATAAAACCTCCCGGTGAGATTGCTGAATATATTGGTACTGAAGTAACATGTAAGATATTAAAGATCGATGAGGTACAACAGAACATAATCGTATCCAGAAGGAAGCTTATAGAGGAAGAGCGAAACGCACAAAAGCGTGAATTCCTGGATAGTGTTGAGATAGGTCAGGTTGTAAAAGGTGAAGTTAAAAACATTGCAGATTTTGGTGCATTTATTGATCTTGGCGGTATAGACGGGTTGCTTCACATAACAGATATGAGTTGGGGCAGGATCAGTCATCCTTCAGAAATGTTAGCAATCGGAGATGATGTTGAAGTTAAGATACTTGATATTGATGCGGTAAAGGATAAGGTTTCTCTCGGATTAAAACAAAAGAGTGAGAATCCATGGACAAGCGTAGAAGAGAAATATCCGATTGGCTCAAAGATTAAAGGCCAGGTGGTCAATATTATGTCATATGGTGCATTTGTCAAACTGGAAACCGGTATCGAAGGGTTGGTACATATTTCTGAAATGTCGTGGACAAGGCGCATTAATCATCCTTCAGATGTAGTTGCTATTGGAGATTCTGTTGAGGCTGTAGTGTTAAATATAAATAAAGATAAAGAAGAAATTTCACTGAGTCTTAAGCAGGTCGAACAAAATCCATGGACAAATATAGAGGAAAAATATCCTCCGGGAGTTACGATAAAAGGAAAGGTCAGGAATTTGACCAATTACGGTGCCTTTATAGAAATTGATGAAGGCATAGACGGCCTTCTTCACATTTCAGATATGTCATGGTCAAAGAAAGTTGCACACCCTTCAGAAATAATTAAGAAAGGTGAAATGATAGAGGTTAAAATACTATCAGTTGATAAGGATAAAAAGAGGGTATCATTGGGAATTAAACAACTTTCTGATGATCCATGGAAAAAAGAGATACCGGAGAAATACAAAGTTGGTGATATCGTAAAAGGTAAGGTTACCAAGATGACTGATTTTGGTGCATTCATAGATCTCAGTAATGGTTTGGAAGGATTATTGCACATTTCAGAAGTTTCTAAAGAAAAGATTAAAAAACTTGAAAGCGTTATCTCTATCGGGCAGGAATTGAATGTAAAGATAGTAAAGATAGAGCCGGAAGCAAGAAAGATAGGCCTAAGCCTTAAAGGCGTAGAGAATGCATCTGTGCAAGCGCAAGAAAGCGAATCACAAGAAGAAAAAGCTGAAGTAGAAGTTACAGAGAATGTGGATGTAGAAGCTACAGAAAATGTTGTTAAAGAGAAAACTGATGATATCAAAGAGGAAGATAACACATAAACAGTGGCGGTAAGAAAGGAAGAGCAATTTTGCTTAAAGAACTAGTACGTGAGATTCCTGATTTCCCCAAAAAGGGAATTAGTTTTAAGGATATAACGCCATTATTACAAAATCCTGCGAGTTTGAAGGAAATTGTCGACAAGCTCTCTGATCACTATGCGAATCAAAAAGTCGATGTAATCGTGGGTGCAGAGGCGAGGGGGTTCCTTTTTGGTCCCGCAGTCGCTATAAATCTAAATGCGGGTTTTGTACCGGTCAGAAAACCAGGAAAGCTTCCCTATGAAACAGCAAGCATGACATATGATCTGGAGTATGGTACTGATACACTTGAGATACACAAAGACGCAGTAAAACCCGGTGATAATGTTTTGATGATGGATGATCTTTTAGCAACCGGTGGAACCATGGCTGCTAGTTGTGAACTAGTCGAATCGCTTGGCGGTAAAATTACGGGATGTGCTTTCTTAATCGAACTGGGTTTCCTGAATGGGAAAGAGAAGTTAAGCAAATACGATATCTTTTCTCTAATTCAATACTGAAGTAATAATTTAGGGTGTTCGATATTGAGGCCGGCATAATGTTGATTGCCGGCCTTTTTCAATTTGAGATGAATTGTTGAAAAGCGCCCGTAGCTCAGATGGATAGAGCAACGGTTTCCTAAATCGTAGGTCAGAGGTTCAAATCCTCTCGGGCGTATTTCTAATTCACAGATAATATAATTTATTTTTTTTAACATTTTCGTAAATATCAGGATTTCCTTCCTGGCACAAGTTTACGATATATAACACACTACAAAATCCTATGGAAAACGTAAAAGCAAGACTTCATAATTTTTTTAAGTTTCTTGATGATAATAAGTTGTGGCTGGCCATTGGCTTTGCCGTAGCTATCGCAGCAGGAGTACCTACATATTTGTATCGGCAGAAGGGCGCTAATGATCTTGGTGAAGTCTGGAGCCGGATTTACCGAATGAACTATGAAGTGGCGGCTACGCAACAAGAGGGACCCGAAAAAAAGAAAGAGGCACTTGAAGGCGCTATTAGTGAATATTCATTTCTAAAGGATAACTTGTCTGCAACCGGTGCTACTCCCTGGTTGCTGTTAGAACTGAGTAACGCACAGTATAACGTAAAAAAATATGATGATGCGATTCTTACGTACAGGGAATTCATTAACCGTTTTGGCAACCACTCATTAGCTCCTGTTATAAGGCAATCTTTAGGATACGTTCTTGAAGAAAAAGAACAGTTGAAAGAGGCTATAGAACAATTTGAGAAAATTGCGAAAAATCCTGAAGCTATATACCTTAAAGCACAGGTAAGGTTAGACGCCGGAAGGTGTTATGAAAAATTGGGACAATTGGATTCCGCAGTAGCTGCGTACAAAGATATAATTGTCACTTTCCCTGGAAGCGGTTGCGCAACAATGGCCAGGTACCGGCTTGAGGACCTTGAGTAATAAGTTATGAATTTAAATAGAATGACGGTAATGGACGAGGAAGAGTCAGGTCAGATCCAGTTAGTAGTTAAAAAAAAACTCTCTTCCAAGAGGATTGATAAATACCTTGTTTCACGGTTACAAGATTTTTCACGTAGTCATATTCAGCGACTGATAAAGGAAGAGGCAGTTAAGGTAAATAATGTTGCGATAAAAAGCAGCTATGAAATAAAACTGAAAGATGTCATCTCTGTCGATTTACCGACGGAGAGCAGCGACCACATTACTCCAGAAGATATTCCACTTAATGTTATTTATGAAGACGAATATTTGATGGTCCTGAATAAATCACCGGATACGGTAGTACATCCTGCACGCGGCCACGCAAGTGGAACGTTGGTAAATGCTCTGGCTTTTCACTGTAACAATCTCTCTTCGTTTAACGGTCCTTTGAGACCGGGAATAGTACACCGGTTGGATAGAGATACAAGCGGCGCTATCCTGGTAGTGAAAGACGAAAAGGTGCACAAACACCTGGCGTTGCAGTTTGAAAACAGAGAGATAAATAAGGAATATCTTGCGGTTGTCAAAGGTGAAATAGAGCTTGATTCCGATAGAATTGATTTACCTATTGGAAAAGATAAAAGAGATAGAAAGAAAATGGCAATTCGCCATGACAACGGAAAACACGCAGTATCTATTTTTGAAGTACTGGAGCGTTTTCCGGGTTTCACATTAGTTAAAGTCTTTCTGGAAACAGGCAGGACACACCAGATCAGGATTCATATGAAAACTATTGGTCATCCTGTCGTTGCTGATACGGCATACGGCAATAGTGAAGCATGTTACCTTGAAGATCTGTTGGAACCTGTTTTAAACAAAGATATACATAACCTTGCAAAAGAGGCAGAATTGTGTAATAATGCTGCAGGTTCAATTATTGAGAGACAGGCGCTACACGCCTACAAAATTGG
This sequence comes from Candidatus Scalindua sp., assembly GCA_024654465.1. Taxonomy (GTDB): domain Bacteria; phylum Planctomycetota; class Brocadiia; order Brocadiales; family Scalinduaceae; genus Scalindua. The sequence goes on along the minus strand of JANLHC010000079.1, from coordinate 515 downwards.
ATTTATACATCCGGTTACTAATGAAGCTCTGGAGTTTACGGCTGAGATACCGGAAGATATGTGTAACTTAATTACAACGCTCAGAAAGATTAAGGCTCTTTTAAATTAAATAACGGAGGGAAGAAAAATGTTTGGTATGCCGGGTGGTATCGAATGGATTGTAATCCTTATTGTGGCTTTGCTCATCTTTGGTAAGAGACTACCGGAGGTAATGAAGTCCATGGGAAGAGGTATTGTTGAATTTAAGAAGGGTGTGAAAGGCGTAGAAGATGATGTGGAAGACGCGATTGAGAAGAATCCGGAAAAGTTGGAAGCATCTAAAAATAGTGGTGAAAAAGTAGAAACAGACAACAAAGAACATTCAAAAGAAATGAAAGGATAAGAATCTCATGGCACAAAGTAATAAAAGAGGAAAACTCAAATGGCGCAGTAAAAAAGCAAACCATGGTAGAAAGCCAAACAGGGGGAAACAGAGAGGGAAGTTATAAATAAGTGAGCTAAAGAAGAAAATAAGT
>JANLHC010000003.1 GCA_024654465.1 Candidatus Scalindua sp. | reverse complement strand
GTGCTGGGATTTCTCGGCCCTAATGGGGCAGGTAAGAGTACGTTAATGAAGATGTTGGCCTGTTTTTTAAAGCCTGACAGTGGTACAGCTTCAGTTTGCGGGTACGATATTTTAAAGAATTCTGTTGAAGTAAGAAAATCAATAGGTTATCTGGCAGAAAATGTACCGTTATATAATGAAATGACGGTTGGTGATTTTCTAAACTTTGTATGTGCCGCAAGGAATATTAAAGGCAAAAAAAGAGAACAAGCACTAGATAGAATTGTTCCAATGTGTTCAATCGATTCTGTATATCACCAGACAATCGAAACCCTCTCAAAGGGATATAAACGCCGTGTTGGATTAGCGCAGGCCCTAATTCATGATCCGGACGTCCTGATCCTCGATGAGCCGACAGACGGTCTCGATCCTAATCAAAAGAATGAAGTTCGGAGGCTAATTAACCAAATGTCAAAAGATAAATGTATTATTGTATCTACCCATATACTTGAAGAGGTAGATGCCGTCTGCTCCAGGGCAATTATTATATCAAAAGGAAAGATACAGGTAGATTCTACACCTGAAAAGTTGAAGGCAGAGTATAAATGTGGCCTGGATGAAATTTTTCGTAAGATTACCAAGACGTAAGCGGTTTAATTTAAATAGGAATCCAATAAATGCATAGCTTTTACGCCGTATTCAAAAGGGAATTAAGGTCTTATTTTACAGCACCTGTTGCATATGTATTCCTTGTTGTTTTTCTTTTCTTCTCAGGATATTTGACTTTTAAACAGGGGTTTTTTGAAATAAGGCAGGCAGATATGCAGGTGTTTTTTATGAACATGCCTCTGCTGTTTGTCTTCCTGGTTCCTGCGGTGTCTATGCGCCTGTGGTCTGATGAGCGCAGGATTGGATCCATTGAACTCCTTCTTACTCTACCGATTACGGTAATCCAGGCAGTCCTGGGTAAGTTCTTTGCCGCATGGTTTTTTCTCGTGATAGCGCTTGCGTTAACTTTTCCAATGGTAATCACAGTCGAATATTTAGGTGATCCTGATGCAAGCTTAATAATCATGGGCTATCTGGGTAGTGTGTTAATGGCCGGAGGTTTTCTTGCTATTGGTTGTTTCTTTTCGGCCGTAAGCAAGAATCAGGTGATCAGCTTTGTCCTTTCAGTAGTTGCCTGCGCGATACTCATATACATAGGTATGCCGACAACTCTTAACTATCTTTCAACATTTTTACCTGCAGGTCTGGTTTCCACCGTTGGGAGCATGAGCCTTCAATCACATTTTGAATCTATCCGGAAAGGAGTTCTGGAGTTTAATGATATTTCGTACTTCATTTTGTTGATTATTGGATGGATTGCAGCGTGTAGTTTTATGGTAGACGAAAGGAAAACCAGCTAATGAACAGGACGATACGGGCAATTATCGGAGTTATTCTTGTTTTGGTAATAATGTTCAGTGCTATAAGTATCTGCCAGAATATAGGCAAATCAATTAAGGCCGATATGACGGAACAGAATCTTTACACACTTTCAGATGGAACCAGGGCTATTTTGTCCAGATTAAATCAACCGGTCAAGGTGAAACTCTATTACGCGAAGACAGCCGCCCTGAAGGGGTCTGATCAAATCCAGTATTTTAATAACTATTATCAGTTTGTTAAGTCACTGCTGGAAGAGTATGTTTCTGCAGCTAAAGGTATGATTGATTTGCAGATAATTGATCCACGTCCATTTTCAGAAGAAGAGGTGCAGGCCCTGAGATATGGTCTTCAAAGGTTTCCAATAACAGATGAAGAGAGTTTCTTTTTCGGACTTGTGGTTCAGACACAGTTTGGAGTAGAAAAAACTATTCCATTGTTTTCTCCGGATCGTCAAAATTTTGTCGAGTACGACATAAGCTATTTAATAGATGCCGCGATAACACGTCAGAAGACAAAAATAGGCGTTTTAAGTTCACTACCTGTAATGGACAGCAACGTAAGCGGTTATATGGCGCAGATGATGCAAATGCAGGGGCAGAGTCCTGAACCTGCATGGACAGTCATTGAACTTTTGCGTAAACAATACGAGGTTACTGGTATTGCCACTGATGTGGACGAGATAAAGGACATTGATATCTTACTGGTTATTCATCCAAAAGATTTACCGGAAAAAACGCTGTTCGCGATTGACCAGTTTGTGCTTAAAGGAGGGAGAATAGTGGTTTGTGTCGATCCGTATTGTTTCGCAGAAAAACCAGACCAGATGGCTATGCAGAGAGGAGTGCCACCTTCGCAGAGTTCTGACTTGAATCTCCTTTTGCACAATTGGGGAGTAGAAATGCCTCAAAGAACTTTTGCCGGGGATCGTAATCTGGCGCTGAAAGCCTCAATAATGGCAAACCAGAGACCGGAAAAAATAATAGGTTTTCTTGGCCTGACGTCGCAATGTTTTAATCCTGAAAGTGTAATTACTGCTGATCTGAACCAAGTCAGAATGCTCTTTCCTGGTGTGTTGAATGAAGTAGA
>JANLHC010000323.1 GCA_024654465.1 Candidatus Scalindua sp. | reverse complement strand
TGAACTATATGATTATTTGAAATATCTTCAGGATATTAAAGTTGATGCTATAATCGTCCATGATCTGGGAGCTATTAATCTTGTCAACGAAATGAAACTCCATATACCGATGCATGCCAGTACGATGATGAATGTGCATAGTGTAGAGATGGCTACAGAATTGAAGGAACTGGGTGTATCAAGGATTATTACTTCTCGTGATATTGCCCTTTATCAGGTAAAGGAGATAGGAGAAAAGGCTGATATTGAAACAGAATATTTTGTACATGGTGATATGTGTGTCAGCCAGAGTGGGCAGTGTCACTCCAGTGGAGTGATATTTGGCAAAAGCGCTAATCGTGGTGAATGCATGAAACCATGTAGATGGAAGTATAGTATTGTTGAAAGTAAATCGGGTGAGGAGATTGGGGGCTTGCCAGATGGCTATCTGCTTGCCATGAAGGACATGTGCATGTTTCAGCATATACCGGAACTAATCCAGGCTGGAGTGAGTTCATTTAAGATAGAGGGCAGGATGCGGCACGAAGATTTTCTCAGGTCTATTGTCACATTATATCGCAAGGCTATAGACGATTATTTACGGTCACCATTTACGTATTGGCACAAGATAGAAGATTTTGAAAAAATGTATAAAGAGAGAGTGAGAGATTTTACTACTTCAGCGGCATTTTCTCATGCAACATCAAATGTATTTGATTATACCGGCAATAAAGAACCTCTATTTTTAAGTCGCGGAGCAGTGGAAAAAATCCTGACTCCCGAAGACCTGGATGAAAACCCATTTGAGACAGATAATGGTAATCCAAAAAACAAAAAATTTCTTGCTGTAAAGGTTTCAACTATAAATGCGGTCAAAAAATCATTGAATGCCGGTGCGGATTACGTATATCTGGGGGCCGAGGTGTCGCCTGTTAGAGGAGAAGGGTGGACGAAAGAGGATTTGCAGAATGCGGTTAAGATGGCGCATGATATGGGCAGAAAAATTGTATACGGTACACCACGAATATGCACTTCCCGCGAATTATCGGAGATTGAATGGCTTTTTGATATAGGAACAAGAACCGGGGTAGACGGTGTACTTGTTCATAACCTGGGCGCTTTGCATTGCGCGAAACAATTTGACCTGGACATATTCGCTGATTTTTCATTTAATATTTTAAATACAGATTCTATTAAAATGCTGGAAAAATCAGGTGTGAAAAGAGTAACTTCTTCAATTGAGTCGTCATTCAATGATCTTTATAAACTTGCAGGACATTCGACCATCCCGGTAGAGTGTATAGTTCATGGTTCTCTTCCTGGTATGTTACTGGAACATTGCCTGCCGGCAATGCTGGTAACAAAAACAAATGCAAAAAGTGGCTGCAGATTACCATGTCGTTATATTAACTATGCACTTAAAGATGAAAAGGGTGAAATCAGAACGATAGAAGTAGATCAATATTGCAGGAATCATATTATGTTTGCGTCAGATTTGTGTGTACTGCCTTATTTGAATTCATTTATACTGACAGATGTTGAAGTGTTCAGAATTGAAGCACAGTACTATGAAGATAACCTGGTGGAAACGGTGGTTAATCAATATCGTAAACGCATGGATTTATTAATGGAAAACCCGACTGTTTTTTGCCCTTTGCCTGAATCCGAGTGGAATAACCTGGTAGAGGAATCTCCAAAGGGACTGAGCTTGTGTGCTTATTTTCAGAACGTTACACGTTCAAGAAGCACGCTGGAAGTAATGAAAAAGGCGACACAGACTAACTGAAATCAGGATTGAAGTGTCTAAAGTGAACTAAAGTTTGAAGTGCCTAAAGTTTCGGAAGCGTGTTCAGCGCGTATTGTTTCATTAAAACTAATCGTGCCAAAGGCACACATATGAACTTTAGCTCACTTCAAACTT
>JANLHC010000078.1 GCA_024654465.1 Candidatus Scalindua sp. | reverse complement strand
ACTTATGCGTGAGATTTTTCATAGAGTCAAGAATAATATGCAAGTTATTTCCAGCTTGCTCAGTCTTCAATGTAAATACATAAAAGATGAAAAGTATATTGAAATGGTTAAAGAAAGCCAGGACAGGATAAAAGCAATGGCTCTTATACACGAGAATCTTTACCGATCTAAAGATTTATCAAATATTGATTTCAATGATTATGTTAAGTCACTCGCAAAGGGACAGAATTCAACATTAAATTTAAGGAAATAAAGTACAAAAAAAGGATGTAAGACAATTGACCTGCCTTCCAAAAACTGATCCGGTTCTATAATTAGAATAATTGCTTGATTTACGCTATCGCTAAAGATATCCTGAACTGAAAGATTTTAAGATAAACTATAAGCGAAAGCTGGAATAATGGAACCATTTAAGAAAAATGACTATCCTACATTAGGAATAGAAGAAGAACTGCATCTAATAGACACAGAGACTGCAGAACTCACACCTTCTGTTAACGAAGTTATGGCATTGCTGGACCCTGATTTTCGGGAAAGAGTGTGTTATGAACTATTACAATGCGTCTTAGAGACGCGTACAGGTGTTTATAAAACGGTAGACGACCTCATTCAAGAAACAGCAAACGGCAGAACTATCCTTGCGGAGAGCTGTAAAAAGCTCAATGTGGACCTCGTCGCTGCCGGAAGTCATCCATTCTCCGATTGGAAAAAACAGCCGTTTGTCGACAATGAACATTATCAATGGGTGCGTGATAACCACGGATATATTGCCCACCGCATGCTGGCTTTCGGGTTACACATACACGTCGGAGTAAAAAACGAAGAAGCTGCCATATATATAATGAACGAAATGCGGCGCTGGACATACCCGCTCTTAGCCCTGTCCGCAAATTCTCCTTACTACGATGGTGGAGATACCGGATTGGCTTCTACACGTACTCACCTGTTCCATTCTATGCCTCGAACCAAATTTGCACCACCATTTAAATCCTTTCCGGATCTGGTCGCTTTTTACGAAAAGCTACTTGCTGCAGGCGACATAACGCGTCCGGGTGATTTATGGTGGATTATTCGTCCTCAGCCACCACTGGGTACCGTTGAATTCCGAATCTTTGATATTCCCACATCCGTCCGCCGCATCGGGGCATTTGCAGCCCTGATACAAGCCGCCGTAGACACATACCAAGATAGGTTTTTTGCGGGAATACCGGTAAGTGAGTTTCATTCCGGGTATCTTGAAGAAAACTGGTGGAAGGCGATGAGATATGGACTTAATACTAAAATAATAGAACCGGAGACGGGAGAAATTATAACTATCAGCGAACAACTCAGACGTCTAATAGAGTTGACTGCGCCAAAGGCAAAAGAACTTCATGCTGAACATCACCTTGATTTTGCCGGAACAATGATAGAACAGGGAAATGAATCAGATCTGCAAAGAGCTCTGTATAAAGACCTGAACGGTGATTTGCGCGCGCTTGAAAAGGAACTTGCAAGAAGAACACTTGATTTTTCTGTTTAGAAGAGCCTGACCAACTAAATCCTTCTTAGTCCCCCTTTAGCAAAGAGGAATTAGTGGGGTTACGTTAATTTAACCCGGTTACTCCACTTCTTTCATTTCCAGTATACCACAATGGCACAGACCCGGTTCATCCGCCCTTGTACCGCATCCGCACATAGTGCCGCAGTTACACTCGTATTCATATTCATCGCTCATCTTTTCCCTGTCTGACGGGATAGTAGCCAACCCACAAACGCATCTGCCACCGGGTTCTAATGTTTCATAAGCACAAAGACATCCACCGGCACAGTAACAGATATAAATTGTCTGCTTTTTCTTCTCTTCCGCATTAAGATTATTGGCAGAATAAAGAAATCCTCCTGAAACTATCATACTAATTGCTAGTATTGTAATTAAGTTACTCTTCAATTTTTCCAACACAATCTTTACCCCTTTCTACATGGATAAACCCCTTAATATTAATCTGCAACAATTAATCACTATTAAGATAAATCAAAGCGTAAAGTGATTAAAGGAAGGCAGGGGTTATTTATATCTAATATTACACAGTAAGTCAATTACGCTTTCATTTTATGCCAAGCTCAAACACGAAGAAAACATTTCCGCTTATCTGAGATTCCCGGATCTTGAATATGCTCCATTTTTATCTGATGAGCCCGGATCTATTATCTCAAAATAATAACCGAAGCCGAGTTTTGACCTTAAGGTAAGCTGCCCGATACAATAGTAATATTTACCCGGTTCAAGCGTGATATAACGTAAGCCCACCCTGCTTGATACCTCTGAATACTCATCTTCAACCTTCTCGACAGCCCAGTCCCCTGATTTAAATACTATGTTACCAATGAGATTGTTATCCGTAACCCGGTATAGACTCTTACCCACTACTAACGGCTCCTCCATTGAGTAGTCAAGTAACATTAACCCGAGATATCCCTTTACAAATGCGTCTTCCGGGCACTCAATCTTTGTCGGCTCTCCTTTTACATAAAAACTTATGCTGTTATCATCACGTTCTGAATTAAAATCGGCATACTCAAACTTTTTATAATCTTCCATCCTTATCAGAAAAACACCTCCACTCTCAGGACACTTCCAGAAAGTTAGTTTTGGCACAGGAACTACTGATGTTTCACGTATATTTAAGGAAGATGTTTGCCTTGCATAACCTTTTTTTCTAAACGATATCACTATTTTACCGGGATTATATCCAATACTGTATTGTCCATTTTCATCAGTCTTTGCAGCAAACTCAGTCCCCTTAATCTTAACCTCAACATCTTTTACAACTTTATCAAAACCATCCACCACCTGTCCGGTCAACGTCCCTTGTTTAGAAAATGACGTTGAACAAAAAAGCGTTATAGCAGAAATCAGTAATAAGGAAATCGTAAAAATTCTTTTCAGTTTCATGGTTTTATAAATTAATCAGAGATTATAAATTACAGTCCCGGTGCACATGGCATCAAATAGCGCGGTATTTACTTAATCAAACAGACAAATACCAATACTCAACTTCACCGCTTACGTCAAAACAGTTTTTCTTGTGAAGCTAAATCCGTTTAAGGCAATACACTACACAAGATATGAAAACAAATCCACTAAAAACAGATGGGCATATAGCAATATGCCCCTACTACATAAATTTAATGGCATTATCTTATTGACATTACATATAAAATTATTTTTAATGTTCTTTTTGCGTAACAGGAACTTCCGGCTAAAGAAAAATGATGTCGTATTTCTTTAAAAAAACAGGTTCTCACCATATAGTTGAAAACTTAAATAGATAATGTCTTTTTGTAACCAATAAATTCAGGAGAATGATATGGAAAAAGTTTATATGTCAAAAGATGGCTACCAAAGATTAACAAATGAGTTAGGCGAAATGAAAAATGTAAAGAGAGCCGATATCCAGGAAGCAATCGCAACCGCAAGAGCATTTGGCGACCTTAAAGAAAATGCTGAATATCATGCTGCAAGGGAGGCGCAGGGTTTGCTCGAAGCAAAGATTCGCCAGCTTGAAGACAAACTTGCAAGGACTGAAATTGTAGATTCATCCAACATCCCAACTGACGCAATACATTTCGGTGCAAAAGTTGAAGTCAAAGACCTGGACACTGGCGATATTGAAAACTATGAACTGGTAGGCGCAGGTGACGACGATCCGATGAACGACAAAATACTGGTCTCTTCACCTTTCGCACAGGCATTATTAGAACACAAGGTAAACGATGAGGTAGAGGTAAATGCCCCGGCAGGAGTATTGAGGTTTAAAATATTGAAAATTGAATACTAACTTTTCCCTTGTCAATAAAAAGACCGGATAATCAGCCTCTCTTTCGAGAGGTCGGTTATATTTGTGTGCAGGGTCCTTCCCCCGCCTGAATGACTAGGCGGGCCCGTCCGAACGGATTCTTCCGGGCGGGCAGGCCAAACGAACCTTTTTATTCAACTATATTTCAAACGACTGCTCACTAGACGGCATATGATACCCATCTTTCAGATCGTATTTCTTGCTAAGAGTCTCTGTATTCCACTTTTTTTCCATCTTTGAGATCACTTGCATGAGCTTTGCATGTTCCTCCTGCAAGATCTCATCAAATACCTTATGGTCATGCTTTTCTTTGATTTTCTCACCAAAGACCTTAGTATTAAATGTTCCCAGAAAAAGCCTGTTGATTCCCACCCGGTTCTCTCCTTTCTGTAAACAATACTATCGACACTGTTTTTAAATTAAGCTGCCTCCGGCAGCGACTTTTCGCCACTAAGGCACCAAGCCACAAAGAAAAACTTAGTGTCTTAGTGACTTTGTGGCAACTTTGAA
>JANLHC010000014.1 GCA_024654465.1 Candidatus Scalindua sp. | reverse complement strand
GCTTTTTTATGAGCTATTGTATTGGCTAGAAGATTTGATGCGGAATGGAGAAAGTTGATATCGTTCTTACTAAAGATCTTGCGTTTTGATGAGTGCGTTTCCAATACACCCCAGGGAGCATCTTGACCCTGAATGATAATACTCATTCCGCAGACAATTTTATGATCGTGTAAAAGTTGAGTATCAGTGAACCGCGTTTCAGTATTTAAATCATTTACGATGACTGGTTTGCTTGAATTCAATGTGTACCCTTCCTGTGTTTCCAATCCTGTTTCAATTTTGGTATGTATTATAAGGTCCTTTGTCCATCCAACACTTGCTAAAAGAAGCATGTTCTTGCCATCAGGCAGTAGTTCGAGAACTTTGCAATATTCATTACCAAGCGTAGCCGCAATTTTATTTACAACCTCATTCATAAAGTCATTCGGCTTCTTACTCAACAGGGCTCTATGACTAAGATGGGCTATGGCGTCCTGTTGACGAACACGCATTTCCAATTCTTTTTCAATACGATTCCGCTCAACTATCTCTTTCTTTAACTCTGTAACAAGCATTCGCCTGTCTTCATCCGCTCTGTGCCTGTAAAGAGCGAGTTCAATAACCATATGCAATTCATCTTTGTTGAGAGGTTTCGTTAAGTATCCATATGGATTCGTTGATTTTGCTTTTTCATAAACTGATTTTTCTACATAAGATGTAAGGTATATCACAGGAATATTAAATCTGGTATTTGCTACCCTGGCCATTTCAATCCCATCGATTTTACCTTGTAATGAAATGTCCACCAAGACTAAATCAGGACAACCTTCATCCTCTACATTTTCAATAGCTTGTTCTCCTGATGACATTATTGAGGTTACATCGTACCCCAACGTCTCCAGACATGCCTGTAAAGATCTTGCAGTTACAATTTCATCTTCCACAACCATTATGCGTTTTTTTTTCATATTTATTAACGATTGATTCTATTAACCATTCGCTATCAGGAAGAGAAACAAAGTACCAAACTTGCCGAAGTAGCGGCAACCGGGTACTCATGCACATGTATATTATTTTTTATCGTTGAGGCGGAACACACGTTTAATGATGTCCATGGCTAACGCTTTTATCGTAACAGGTATTAATTTAATCTGGAATAGTGGATTCAGCGCCTGTATCAATATTTTATGATATGGAGCATCTCCTGTGACCATATTCCAGAGAAGTGTGTTGAGATGGTTTGCAATCCAGGAACCTCTCTTGTCTTCAACGTAGGACAGACGAGCTTTAACCAGCCAATTCTGTCTGGTAATAAAGTCGCTGATTGCCAGAATTATCGCTCCAAGTCTATTGTCCATAGCAAGTAGTTTCCTGGCAGGTTTATAATAATGCCTGGCAAAGTCTTCACTGGAAATACCGTATTCAAATGCTGCCCGTACTGCTAATTGTGAAGTCATATAGGCTGATTCCAGACCATTTTTAAAAATCCTCGATATACTGGCATCACCTACAAGAACAAGTCTATCAGTGAAGGGGTTTTTTGCATGTGAAAGTACAATTTTAGGCAAACACATACAGAATTTTTCAGGCATTTCCCAATTATGAGGTAAATTCTTACGGACAGTCGGATGATTTATAAAATCAATAAGATCATTGCTTGTCAAATTTCTTGAACCTATCAGGCTTACTGTAACGTAATTGTCTTTTGGTACCATCGACGCAAATCTGAATGGCTCAATTCCAAGTGCAAATACCTGTATGTTGTCCTTAAAAGAGTTCTTTATAAAAGCGGGATCTAATGGTATCTCCATTTGACATGTTCTAATAGTTTTCGGGGATATGTAACCAAATTTCAAATTTTCTATTTTATTCGCCATATTGGAATTAATACCAAATGCACCCACCACTAAATCTGCTTCCATTTTATTACGCTGATCACCTTTTCCGTAGATTACGGTTGCAGGGATATTAAGGTTGGAAGATAAACTTATATCCTGTACCGATTCTGAGATTACGGTTACACCCTGTTTAATGACATGTTTTAACAGGAAATCATCAAAACTATGGGATTCTGTGTGAGTGCTGTAAAGAGGGCCATTGCCGCGGTATACCGCCATAATACTGCTTTTGGTTGTCTGGTCTGGCTTGTACAACTCAATACCATATTCTTCAGTATGAAAATAATATCCTTTAATTTCCTGCCGAATAATACTTTCCGGTAAAATAATGCCGTCCCTTGTAAGTTTTGCATGTAAAGTACCTGCGATGACGGCGGCGCTCATATTACATCCACTGGGACCTCTCTGGCTGAAATCCTTGCTGTTGAAGATTGTTATCTGAATATTTATTCCAAGTCTTTTTGCTTGTCGTATTGCATCGTTTGCAAAAAAACTTCCTGCCGGGCCACCTCCGATTATGGCAATTTTTGAGTTGTTAGTTAAATGTAACCGTTTTTCAGTCATTTTCAGGATTATTATTAAAAGTTATAAGGTGCAGTTCTAAACGTTCAAAGCGCGTTTATTTGTAAAAAAATAGTATAGGTATAGACAATTCATAAGAAAAGACAGTAAAAGTATATTGTCAATATTCTTTTTTTTACTATAGCAAAACCCTTATGGAGATTCTACTTATAAATCAATTACGTGATCAGTTACAGAGAAAATATTATAGTATTTCATATAATGACAATAATTCGTATGATCTATTATTTGCATTTAAAAGTAATGCATGATAGAATTTTATATTTTAACGTATAGGGTGTTTCTGCCGGAATATCGTCGGCTGACATTAATACGCTTTTTTTTAATGGAGATGCAATATGGTAGAGAAGATAGTAATCATTGGCTCCGGTCCGGCGGGATGGACTGCTGCCATCTATGCGGCAAGGGCTAATCTTGATCCGGTTGTTTATGAAGGGGAGCCTTCAAACATAATGGTACCGGGTGGTCAGCTTATGTATACTACCGAGGTAGAGAATTATCCGGGATTTCCCTCTGGTGTACAGGGGACCGAGATTATGGAACTATTTAAGCAACAATCTCAAAGATTTGATACTAAAGTACTTACAGAAGATATTACATCCGTTGATTTCGGTACTCATCCTTTTAAATTAAAGAGTTCTGAAGGCAATGATATAGAGGCATTGAGCGTTATCATTGCCACCGGCGCAAGGGCAAACTGGCTGAACTTACCGAATGAACAACGTCTTGCAAAATCTGGCGGTGGAGTGAGTGCGTGCGCTATATGCGATGGTGCGCTTCCCGGATACAGGGATAAAGTGCTGGTAGTTGTCGGAGGAGGAGATTCTGCAATTGAAGAGGGTCTATATTTGACAAAGTTTGCAAGCAAGGTAATCATGGTTCATCGTCGCGATGAACTCAGGGCAAGCCCGATAATGCAGGAACGTGCTAAATCGAATCCAAAGATTGAATTCAAATGGAACGCTATCGTTACAGATGTTATGGGTGACAAAATAATCTCCGGAATACGAATTCAAGATACAATTAGTAACGAGGAATCAGATCTTGACTGTGGAGGGTTGTTTATTGCAATTGGTCATACTCCGAATACTTCATTTCTTGGTGATAGTCTGGAATTAGATGACAAGGGTTTTATCGGTACTCGTCAGTCATGGAGGACAGCTACAAGTACGGTGGGGGTGTTCGCTGCCGGCGATGTCATGGACCCCTATTATAAACAGGCAATTACAGCTGCCGGCACAGGTTGTATGGCCGCACTTGAGGCAGAAAGATGGCTCGCGCATAAGGGGTTGGTGTGATGTATAATTGAGGAATTTAGGGATTGAGGAATTCCTCAATTCTTTAATCATCCAACAAGCAGTTTTTGTTTTAAATAAAGCTCATAGACGCGATAAAACGTCTCCATAGAGCTGATATCTATCCACTCATCAAGTGAATGTAATTCTCCGACAATCGGTCTGGAAATGATAACCGGAATATTATGGCGCCCAATAAAACGCGCGTCACTTCCGCCATCTTCCTTCTTCTGTATAGTAGGCATGCCTGTTACTTCCTCAGAAACTGAAAGGTAGAGAGGGTCTGGTGTAAACCGTGTAGGCTCTGCACTCATTATCGTATGTGTGTCGACTTCGTCTCCTAATATATTGCAGATACGGTTTAAGATTTCCTTAGTAGTGTAGGGGGCGGGAAAGCGTATATCCAGAGTCCCTTCCGCTTCTGATGGTATGCGATTGACAGTTTGATTCGGTGTTTTAATGATTGTGAGTGCGCAGGTGGGGTGCCAGTGGTCTTTATCTTTGTTTAAAGAATCAAAGTCTTTCCGCAGACGAGAGACAGCGTCCACAAGTCTTTCAAGGGGGTTGTCTCCTAGCCACGGACGAGCCGCATGTGCAGAGTGTCCGTGGCATTTGACTGTTAAATGAAGTATACCTTTTTCTTCAATAGTTATTTCATTCAGAGATCCTCCGTCCGGTACTAAAGCGACTTCACACCTGAGCCCAATTTCATCAAATAGAAAACGCATGCCTGCATCTCCACCGCGCTCTTCATCAGATGTAATTGCCAGTCCGAGTGGCAGGTTATCATGTTTCATATGAAATTCCATGAAAACTTTCAGAAGAATTGCCAGGGGGCCTTTTCATATCACCGGATCCCGGTCCTATTATCTTACCATCAGTTATATGTGAACGATAGCAATGGGAGTTAGAATGCGTTATAACATCAAGGTGACCGCAAAGCAGGACTTTAGGTTTATCTATGTTTTTTGGAAGCATAACTAAAGAAGTAATACCACGATGATAATGTTTCTTTATAGCGACAGTATCAAGTGATTCTAAGTGGTTGATTATAAACTCAAAACAGTGTTCGATGTCATCCGGTCGAGACTCATCACTGGGGATCATGATTAAGTCCCTTGTTAATGCCACTAGCTTTTTCTGTAAATCTGTTAAATGGTTTGTCATTGTTTACTTTCTTTTAAATATTAACTTTGCGTCCTTTGCGTCTTTGCGGTGAATAGATACTGATTGATAGTATTTCACTCGATACCAATCAGGTATGTAAATGCTCAACCGCATGTACGTTAAACTAAGATTTCGTTTCTCTGCATTAATTGAGTACCAAAGTATGATTAACGGTTATTAAGATTATTGGATTTTATCTTTGCCATTATATTGATTAAACCGTACAATCTCACCACATGCCTACTTAATCGTAAGCATGTGTTATTGACGTACTTATATCGATTTTAAATAGTGATATCAGCCCGATGAGATTTCGGGCGGAATGGGATATACATAACTCG
>JANLHC010000013.1 GCA_024654465.1 Candidatus Scalindua sp. | reverse complement strand
TTAAAAGAAATACTGATGTAACGATTATGAGAACTGCATATTTTTCTGACAAATATTCTTCTGCTCCACTTTTTTATGTTTTTCTTTGCGATCTTTGCGGTGATAAAATAGTTACGCTGAATAGTTACGATTTTTTTACGATTCAATTGAGCTAACGTAAGGTGGAGCAAGAGAAGCGAATCTACCACCTGTCAATATATATAAAACCATGAAAAAATATTTCAGTACATGTCCAAGAGATTGTTACGATACCTGTGCCATGATTACAACGGTTGAGGACGGTAAGGTAGTCAAGCTTCAGGGCAACCCAACACACCCTATAACGCGGGGATTCCTATGCTGGAAGATACAAAACGCTTTAAAGTTTGTATATTCACCGGAACGTCTGAAGCGTCCTCTCAAAAGGGTAGGAAAGAAAGGGACTGACAATTTCAAAGAGATTACGTGGAAAGAGGCTTACAGAGAAATCGCACACCAGACGGAAAATGTTCAATCCAGACACGGGGCGGAAGCAATATTGCCGTTTCACTATTATGGCCATATGGGCCTGCTTAATAAGCAATTGCCACAGCGAATCTTCACAACGCTGGGCACCAGTAATTGCTCACCCACAGTATGTTCAAACGCGGGACGAACAGCTATGCAGTATGTCTATGGCGGGTTCTGGGGTCTTGATCCGGAAGAGATACCCTCTTCCAAACTCATTATCTTCTGGGGATTGAACGGGCCATGGAGCAACCTGCACGGATACAACATGGTTAAGGAAGCCGTACGTAACGGAGCAAAGTTCTACGTCATTGATCCCTTGAAAACAGGCCAGCTCGGCAAGCACCTTGCCATTAAGCCAAATACTGATGGTGTCCTTGCACTGGGAATTGCAAATTATCTGATAACAAGTAATATGTACGACAAGGAACATGTTGAAAAGTATACGCACGGTTTTGAACAATTCAGGGAAGTAGCTAAGGATTTTGACCTTGAAAGAGTTTCAAGAATAACAGACTTATCTGTAGACGATATTAGAGAATTAGCAGAAGATCTGTATCAGATAAAGCCAAGCTTCATTCATCTGGGATTCGGTATCCAGAAACATCTTTATGGCGGTGAAACTGCCAGGACGATTGCTCTCCTCCCACCTCTGGTGGGTGGGTTCAGGGTACATTATAGCAATACTGACAGAGAGATAGACCTTACCTTTCTTCAGGGCAAACACCTTATCAGCCCGGAAATACCGAAGAACCAGAAGATGCGTAACATGGCGCAACTGGGAAAGCTACTTGAAGCCGAAGAGATAAAATTCCTTTTCGTCTTCAATACAAATCCTCTGGTAAATCTTCCAAACCAGGCACTGGTAAAGAAAGGTATGGAGAGTGAAGATCTCTTTACGGTTGTGCATGACATCTTTTTAAATGATACCTGCAGCTACGCGGACATTGTCCTGCCTGCCCCAAGCTTCCTGGAATCTTTTGATATCCATGTGTGTTATTACCACAATTATCTCTCCGTAAACCAGAAGGCAATTGAACCTCTTGGCGAGTCAAAACCAAACTATCAGGTCTTTAAGGAACTTTCTGCAGCTCTTGGCCTGAATACGCAAGAGCTCTTCCCCCCGGAACGTGAAGTGGCCGAAGAGTTCCTTAGCAGAAGTAAGGCTGTAGATTTTAACCTGAAAGACCTGGAACAAGATGGTTTCTGCAAGATGAAGCCCAGGCCGCAGGATGAATATCTCACTCCGTCCGGTAAGATTGAAATGTACTCTCAACTGGCTGAAAAAGCCAATATTCCGCCTCTACCCGGTTACTATGAAGAGGAAAAGAGTATGTATCCTTTCCAGTTTCTAACGGTAAATCATAAACGTATCACGCGTTCTCAATTCCATAACATCTGGCAAAAAGAGATAGAGCCAATTGTCCTGATTAATGATGAAGACGCAAAGAATAAAGGTATAAAAGAAGGGGATTGGGTAGTATTAAAAAATGACCAGGACACTTTGAACATGAAGGCTCGCCCTACTAAGGATATAAAACAGGGAGTTACTTTAGCCTATGGAGGATTGTGGTCTAAGCTGTGTGAAGGAAAAGGCGCAAACACCCTTACCCCGGATATTGTCCAGGATTTTGGAGGCAACGCCACTTATAATTCTACATACATTGAGATTGAAAAGCTGTAATGTGGTATGTATAAATCTGGATCCCATATGGAAACGAGAGGAGACAGGATATTTAAAATTCAGGAAGATTGGTCGATGATTTATTGGACAGGTTTGATTTTCTTTTCCTCCTGGCCATTTTCTCAAACTGACTAAAGTGTTCCGGTTCTCCGATCACTACGACCTTGTCTCCCCCCTCTATCAGGGTATGAGCACGGGGGTAAAATAATATTTTTCCATTCTTTTTCTTTCAGAGTCACGAATTTCCCTGAAGTTACCCAGCCAAATCCTTAGCTATTTTATTCAATGCAGATCCTTCTCGGAACCATTCTATCTGTTGTTCTGACATAGTATGTATAGTTTCTATGCTCTCTTCTGTTCCGTCACTGTGCTTGATTTGTACGGAAATATTTTTGCCCGGAGCTAAACTGCCCAAAGACGTAATCGACAGCTTATCATCCTCACGAAATTTGTCATAGTCCGCCGGATCAATAAATGTCAGAGGAAGGATGCCCTGTTTCTTTAAATTAGTTTCATGGATTCGGGCGAATGAACGGACGATTACAGCGACGGCACCAAGAAATCTTGGAGACATGGCAGCATGCTCACGCGAAGAACCCTCTCCATAGTTTTCATCACCTACAACAACCCATGAAACTCCACGTTCCCTGTAATCACGGGCAATATCTGAGAACCTTATGCCACTCTTACCGGTGAACTGGTTTTTGCCTGTACCGACTGAACCACCAAACGCGTTTACGGCTCCAAAAAAGGTGTTATCGGATATATGGTCCAGATGTCCCCTGAACTTCAGCCACGGCCCCGCCGGAGAAATATGATCGGTTGTACATTTCCCGGAAGCTTTTAGCAACAAAGGAACGTCTATAAAATCATTACCACACCATGGCGCAAAAGGGGCCAATACCTGAAGACGTTCTGATTCGGGATTGATAACAATCTCTACTTTCGAACCATCTTCCACTGGCGGCACATAGCCTTTGCCGCAGCCGGTAAATCCGGCAGATGGCAGTTCTTCCGCTGATGGCTCTTCCAGCATCACTTCCTGCCCGGAAATAGTTTTCAATTTATCTTGCAATGGATTGAAGGAGAGAGAACCTGAAAAGGCGTATGCCGTTACAATTTCAGGAGAGCTGATAAATGAAAGAGTCTCTGTGTTACCATCATTACGAGCACGAAAATTTCTATTATAAGAATTAACAATGGTATTTTTCTCACCTTTTTTGATATCGGTACGTTTCCACTGTCCTATACACGGACCGCAAGCATTGGCCAATACGGTTGCACCGGCATCAGTCAGGGCTTTCATCTGTCCATCACGTTTAATAGTATCTTCTATCAGGTTTGATCCCGGTGTCACCAGTAGTGGTATAGCCAGCTTCAAGCCTTTTGCGATAGCATCCCTTGCCACGGCAGCAGCACGCCCCATGTCCTCATATGAAGAGTTTGTACAGGAGCCGATAAGTGCAAATTTAATATTATCAGGATAATCTTCCTTCAATATTTCGTCTTTGAAGTCTGATAGAGATCGTACCTTATCAGGTGTGTGAGGACCGCATACCATCGGCTCAATTTCTGATAAGTTTATTTCAACAATCTTATCATAATACTTTTCTGGATCCGCATATACCTCATCATCAGCCCTGAAATACTCTGAATATTCCTCCGCTAAAGCAGCAATGTCAGACCTGTCTGTGGCTCTCAAATAATCCGACATCCGTGAATCGAAAGGAAATGTAGATGTTGTGGCGCCGTGTTCCGCCCCCATATTACATATAGTGGCCTTACCCGTGCATGAAATTGAAGCCGCGCCATCCCCAAAATATTCGACGACATAACCAGTTCCTCCTTTGACAGTAAGCTCTTTCATTACCATCAGGATAACGTCCTTGTAAGATGACCAGCCGGATAATTTTCCGGTTAGTTTTATACCTATAACACCAGGCCACTTCAGACCGAAAGGCAGACCTACCATTACATCTACTGCGTCCGCCCCACCCACACCGACTGCCAGCATACCCAACCCCCCTCCATTGGGAGTGTGTGAGTCTGTACCGATAAGTAGACCGCCGGGAAAGGCATAATTCTCTAAAACCACCTGATGAATGATCCCTGCCCCCGGATTCCAGAAACCCATACTATATTTTTTAGCAGCAGAGGACAGAAAATCATAAACCTCCTTATTTCTCATTTTTGCGGCAGGCAGATCATCTTCCACACCCTGATGCGCCAGTATCAGGTGATCACAATGAACGGTAGTCGGTACTTGCACAGAGGGTACACCTGATGACATAAATTGTAATATCGCCATTTGGGCGGTCGCGTCCTGCATGGCAACCCTATCCGGATACAGATCTACATTAGATTCCTTTCGGGTATATGGTTTTATATCCTCCAGCTTCATATGAGAATAAAGAGTTTTTTCCGTGAGGGTCAAACCCCTCCCCAGAACTTCTCGTGCTTTCTGATGTTTTTCTTCTAAATTCTTATATAATTTTCTGCATGTCTCAATTGTCATATTTTCCCCCTTGTAATGCTCATTTCTTCTCTATATATTATAGCAGCAGGCACGTTTGGAATGCCTACCAGCCTGACCAATCAATTCGGGCAGGAAGTTTAAAGTAATCTAAAGCTTCATGAAAATGAGGCTTTTACAAAACTAATCCTAAGCCTGACTCAGTTTAGTCCGCTTTGCAAATAATCAGTATAATAGCATAATATCATAATATGGCACAAGTGCAACTCTGTCTGATATATTGGCAGGCGGAAACAACAGGATCCATCACTTTACAGGCAAAAACAACTAAGTTCAGCTTAGCCAGAAAATAGACGAAAGGAATTGATTTATGAAGATTGGGCAATATGAACTACATTCGATTGAGACAGGAACGTTTGCCCTTGACGGCGGTGCGATGTTTGGCATTGTACCTAAGGGAATATGGAGCAAGCTTCATCCTGCCGATGAGCAAAACAGGGTACAGATGGCCCTCAGGTCACTACTCATCATGGATGATAAACGCAAAATCCTTGTTGACACCGGCATCGGCACAAAATTATCAAAAAAAAATCAGAAAATCTACAAAATAGACCAAACCGAACACAACCTTGAAGCGTCACTGGAAAAATATGATCTGGAAACGAAGGATATAACTGATGTGATTCTGACTCATCTTCATCTGGACCATGTTGGAGGAGCAACTTATTTAAAAGGCAAAAAACAGAAGCTTACATTTCCAAACGCATCATTTTATGTCCAGAAAACACATCACGAGTGGGCGTCAAAACCGAGTGAAAAGGATAAAGGCAGTTTTATCAAAGAAGATTTTAAGGCAATAGAAGGAGAAGGGAAACTTCGACTAATAGACGGATACGCCATGATATTGCCAAACATCGACGTCATAATCTATGACGGCCACACTATAGGACAGCAGCTTGTAAAAATTTCAGACGGAATAAGCACGCTCATTTACTGCGGCGATGTAATACCCTTTACATCTCATATCAGGTTACCGTATATAGCGAGTTACGATATTAATCCGATAACGTCAATTGAAGACAAAGAAAAATTACTGTCAAGGGCCTGTAATGGGGATTGGATCCTTTTCTTTGAACATGACCCTGTAACAGAGGCAGTTAAAGTAGAAGAGGCGGAGAATGGATATACAATAAAGGAGACGATATCTTTATAGATTTTTCCTGACATGGCAAACAGTATGTTTTTAACATTATAACTGGCAAATCATGTCAACAAAGAGAGGTTGCTTTGAAACTGAATGGTAAAGTTGCGATCGTAACGGCAGCGAGCAGTGACAGAGGGAGCGCTATTGCAGAACTCCTGGCATCTGAAGGTGCAGCAGTGACAATTAATTACTTAAAAAACAAGAAGAACGCAGAATCCATCTTGAATAGGATTGAAAGCCGTGGTGGCAAGGCTATGGTGAGGCAAGCTGACGTAACCGTAAAAGCAAGTGTGAATAAAATGGTTAAGGACACCATCAGAGAATTTGGCAGTGCAGACATCCTTGTGAACAATGCACATGGTACAATAAGACGAAAAACCTTTGAAGCAACTATATGGAATGAATTCACAGAAAACCTGAACGGTACGATAAAGGGTGCACACAATTGTTGTCAAGCGGTAATTAGCGAGATGCAGAAGAAAAAATGGGGAAGGATCATTAATATAATGGACAATATAGTTAATGAACCCGTAAGAGGGTATACCAGTCATATAACAGCCCAATCCGCATTGGTGGGATTTACGAGAAGCCTTGCAGTTGAATTGGGCAGTTTCGGAATAACCGTTAATTTGATAAACGCAGGATTTACTTTAGCGAAGAAAACACCTCACGCGCCTCCTCGCATACAGAAAGCAATAGCCGAGCAGACACCACTGAAACGGCTTGCACTACCTATAGACATCGCCAAGGCTGTCCTCTTCTATGCTACTGATTTGTCTGATTTTGTAACCGGCAATTGTTTATCAGTCGACGGCGGCAAGATAATGTGCTGACTGGTATTTACATTTCAACATAATAGTAGCCGAAGTCTTAAGCCTGCGCAAAATAAGGAACAGAACACAACATAAAGGTTACCTTCAACATTTTAATGAATCGTTTACCAGAATTTTTGAACCTGATCTATGATGTTGTGTTCATTCTGATTAATATATCAACTATTTTAAACAGGCTTTCAGCATTAAAGGGTTTGTAAATACAATCAACGTTACCTTGCGATTTAATCTTCTTAATCACTCCCTCATTAAAATTATTTCCTGTAATAAATATAACGAGAAGCCTCGAGTTTATGGTTTTACATCTCTTGAATAATTCATATCCATTCATTTTGGGCATGTTATAATCCGTTATCAGTAGATCAAAGGTTTGTTGCTTTAACAAACTGATCGCCGCCTCGCCATCCTGTGCTGTTTGGACAGAATAAAGTCCTGTGTCTTCTAGCAGAAATTTAATTGTAGCTCTAACCGACTCATCATCATCAGCAACTAATATTCTCTTCTTACTTACCGCTTTTTTTAAATCATCCTGATCATTTTGCAGGGAACTATCCATAATATTTCTCCCTTCCAAAGTTTACACAGAAAATTAATGAAATAAAATAAATCAACATTCGCACAAATAATCCCGCACAACAGGATAATATGCATTCTTTCCCGCAATGTCAATCTGTTTTTTTGTTATCAGAAGTTTCCACATTGTAACGATATTTTGTTCTATATAATAAGAACTATGACAAAGAGGGCAGACAAAGTAATTTTACCAAAATTTGGCAAATACCTTGAGTATCTAAGGAAGGGTAAAAATTTGAAACAATCTCAGGTAATTTACAAAAGTAGTAAGATAAAGAATGGATGCAGGATTTCCAGCAGTAATCTTTCCCGTTATGAAGCGGGGAAAACCGGTGATCCTTCATTACCATTACTAAAAACATTTTCTATTATTTATGAAGAACCACTGGAAAATATTATTAAAGTTTTAATGGAAGAAAAATATGGCGTAGATATCGGATATGAGAAACTAAATCAATCTTGTATAAAGGAATCAGGACCTATCTATGCACTTCAGTTGGATGAAATTAATGAGATGATTAGAAAATTGAATACTAACGGCCTGTTTGTGCTAAAGGCTATTCTTAGAGGTTTTGGCACACAAAAAGAATTTCTAGCAGATTAGGAATATTTGCAGCTTTTTGTAATTTGAAATGATAAACTGACAGGTCAAGGAGACCCCTGTTAATACTCTGGAGAAGAAACACTACTATAAGCTTTGCTCTGATCACGCCGTATCACTTTATTGGACAAACCGGGCGAATATAACTGCCGCCATAGTTACCGTAGTAACCCCAGCTTACACTACCACTATCAAATGCAACACGCCAGGTAATCTCCGGATTGTAGTGGTCACTAGTCCATATAGAGCTTTGCCCTTTATCAAAAACCGGGTCTACAAACAGACCATTCTGTTTGTCTGGTTCAAGCAATGAAACAGCTTCTTCCAATGCAGGCAAACGCCAGTCGTTGTACCCTGCGTAACCTTCCTTGTTTATCTCCTCCAGCAATTGCATGGGTTTTTCGTAATTTAAATATTTAACGGTACCAGACTGAAACAACATTAATTCAGTGGCGTGGTCGACGACCACTTTGCCGTTCTTTATAGTTTTCAATTCATAGTTATTCTGAATTGTACTATGGCCATAAAACCCCCAATCAGTATTTTCATGTATTGAGATATGGGGAATTGATTGTGCCTGAGACACGGACAGTTTTTTGAATGATGAACGCAAAATTGGTTTTGGATAGATCTTGCGCTTAAGCCAGTTAATATCACCTACCGCTACGTTTCGGGCTTCCGGATAACGGCTAACCAGATTTTTCCATGCCCTTCCCTCATCTCGCGACCGGATTCTGAAGAAACTATCTTCTCGTATTTGAGTACATCCTCCTTAATTGCCGCTTGCTCGTTCTTTAGCCTCATTAATATTTCCATCAAGTCTTGTCATGGTAGGTTGGGCCAAGCGTCCTGTCTTAACTGAACGCCCTGGCGGAAGCGAACTCAACACTCCACTATGTTGTTTGACAAATAGAAGTAACAACTTATCAATTAATGATAATTGAAAAATAGTAACAGACAAATATTTATTCCCTCTAAAAGCCAAGTACTCCATCATTGCCGCCTTAAACCTTTTTTCAGAAAACATCATGATTCAAAAATCTCTGTACAATAAATTTATTATAGATAAAATACCGGAAATTATTCTTTAAATATACTCTAAAAAATCAGTAACTATTCAGCGAGAATAAAGTTAATATTTTCATAAAGGAAACTCTTGTGTTCAGATTATCAGTCATATATCTATTAAAATGGATGTGCGTTGCAGTTAGCGCTTCCACTCTTGGGATAGGGACTATCTATTCCTTCAAGTATTTATTGATAAAAACCCTCGAATTAATACACTATTCAGGTATTTCTTTATACCTGTGGCCAGTATTTGGCGCTCTTGTATGTGGCTTGATTATCTATCGAATATGCCCCGGTTCGGCGGGTGAAGGAATGCCGGCTTATTTGCGGGCGGTAAACTCAGAGAATGGGAACCTGTCACTTAAAGCCACGGTATGTAAATTTTTCGCAGCTTTATTTACTCTGGGGTTCGGTGGTAGTGGCGGAATTATCGGCCCAATGGTTAGAGTTAATTCCGGTATAATGGCAAGCCTTGGGAACCTTTTCATGAAGATTGGGTTTGCCGAAGAAGATCGTAGAATTATTGCTATTTGCGGTGCATCATCCGTTTGCGCTGCTGCATTTCAGTCTCCTATCGGAGCAGGTTTCCTTGCTGTAGAAATATTAAAGAGAGCAAATATGCATTATCTGGA
>JANLHC010000077.1 GCA_024654465.1 Candidatus Scalindua sp. | reverse complement strand
TCCGGTGTTACGTTAGTTCAAAAAGGCTGTAAATAAATTGCATTACGATGTAATAAATATTGTTTTTCGTGGTTTTATTTTATGTTAACTATCTATACAATTTTTGAATAAAAAGGAGAAATCATATGTTTAAGAATAAGTACTTGAATTTTGGCTACCTTTCATTAGTGACGGTTGTCTTTGCAATAGTAATTAGCATTTCTTTGGTTAATGCAGAATCGCCATTAGACAACTATAATGACCCCACACTGCCTTATGTCGTGTCTATTTCCGCGCAGCAGGAGCCTGATGAAGGAAACACAGAGGAAGAAGGATCAGAGGAATATGAATTTTACATTAAAGGAATGACCTGTGCTAATTGCGAGGTTAAAGTAAAGAAAGCGCTTTTAAAGTGTGCCGGTGTCAAGACTGCATCAGTTAGCCATGAAGAAGGTTATGCCGTTATAAGCGCCAATTCTGATTTGATGGATTATGATGAAATTGTAGGTGCCGTAAAAAACGCCGGGTTTACTGTTCTTGATGAAGAATAACGTCTTCGGATTTACAAGCATTGTTACATAATTTTTATATGGAGGAATACAATGAATAAGAATTTTGAAAATAATACTTCAAAAAAACGTGTTAAGCCTAAAAACTTAAAGAAAGAAGATGGACAGATAAAATCGAGCAAGAAGAAGCCATCTAAGAAAAATGACTGATTCGGGACTCTAGGTTTGGGGTATCATCTAACATCGTAAAATTTTTTACGATGTTAGATGATACCCCAAATTTTTTAGTATTTCCCGGAGTAAAGGAGAAATAACACAAGCTTCCATGAGAAAAAATTATAAAACGCGTTTTTGCGCAGAACAGGACAACTGTTTATAGTTGGCTATTACCACGGCATTGATTATAGTATTTATAAAAACCTGAATGGCAGCATCACTCCGATCACTCATTCCTATTTCGACATTGCGGATACTATACCACATTGTATTGCTTCGTTTTCATATCAGTTTCTTGCTAAAAAGAGTGAATTTTAGTATGCTATATATCCATATACAAAAAGGAAAGGTTTTATGTTTAACAAGAAGATGTTTTGTTTCGTCTCCCGATCTCATTCCGAGAAACGAAGTGACGCTGCTCTACTGACCGCAATCTCATATTGATTACCCGGAGATTACATAATAAATGAAAATTATATTAGCTGTAGATGGCTCTAAGAATTCAGAATGGGCAGTTGATTTCCTTCTGAAGCTTCCCTTGGCAGAAATACCTCAAATCAGAGTATTACAGGTAGTACATGAGAAAAAACATATTACTCCTTTTTTGGACTCTGTGTATCATAAACTATTCAAAGATGCAATACAGGCAAAAATAGATAAAGACATTTTATCGGCTGAAACACATGCCACACAAATTGTGGAAAAAATAAAAGCCAGATGGAATGACGTAGAGTCAATAATTGAGAAAGGGCATGTATCGGATACAATAATAGAAAAGGCAAAAGAAGAGAAGGCAGACTTGATCATTTTGGGTTCACGAGGGCTAAGTAAAACAAAATTCTTCTTTTTAGGTGGAGTATCTCAAAAAATAGTTACCTACGCTCCATGTTCTGTTCTCGTTATTAAGAAAAAGATACGTACTTTAAAGAAAATTCTCATAGCAACAGACGGATCAAGCTATTCTGATGCCGCTGTAAAATTTCTCAAATCCCATTTTTTAACAAAAAAAATTGGTACCACTCTTCTTCATGTCTGGGACAATCCTGTCATCCTTCCACAATTTGCATACGAAACCATAGGGAAAAAACACCTTCAAGAAATGCATAAAGTCGCTTTTATGGCGAATGCCCTGTGTGTTGAAGGTGATCCGGCAGAAATGATTAATGACACAGCCCGGCGAAGAAAAGTTAATCTCGTAATTGTCGGATCAAAAGGTCTTACGGGATATAAGCGATTTCTTTTAGGTAGTGTTGCGCGAAAAGTGATTACCTATAATAGCAGCTCTGTTCTTGTTGTAAAAAGCATTGAAAGCAAAATATGACGCATTGCGAATATATTTAAAGTGGGGAATGGACAATTTACGGAAAGATATTAATCAATGAAAATTATGTATCGACAAAATATTCTGGCTGTTTTCATTCTGGTATGGAGTCTGGGAAGCATGGATTTGTCTGCCCAGCAGGTAAGTATATCTCCTGAGCCTGTTGACATTACTTCCACATACACCACTGAAGTGCTGAATATCCATAAAGTCAAAACCCTGATTACTGAAACCGAAGGCAAAACGGAACTTGATGAAACCATTCGCACAAAATTGCTTGAACAGTATCGCGCCGCATTGTATCAACTGGCATTGTCTCAACGACACGAAAATGAAGCAGAAAATTTAAAACATTATATCGAGATCACTCCGGAAGAAACCAGGAAACTCCGGGAACAATTACAGGAGGCTCAAAAATCTGATATTCAAAACAAACCATTGCCCGCTGACATAGCTGAGTACACCACATCCAAGGAATTGGATCTACGACTTGCTAAAGAACAAGCTGACCTGGCAGCTCTGAAGAACAAACTGTCCGGTATTGAAGTGGAAATACAGCAACTCCAACTGCGGCCGGGTAATATCCAAAGTGAATTGATTGTGGCGAAACAGAGGCTTGACGAATATACTCAAACTCTCAAAGCCGGTTCACTTAATGCAGAGAACCCGATGGAATCAAACGCACGAATAATACTGCTGCAAGCTAGACAAAGCTCCGCTTTACATGAAATCAACAAACTCGAGCAAGAACTACTGAGCCTCGATGTGAAAAGAGAATTACTGCTTGTCACACGCGATATTTTCAATATAAAGGCATCGTACACAGAGCGCCTTATAAAAGCCATTGAGGATATGGTAAACCAATTTCGTGAGAAAGAAGTTAAGCAAGCCAGCTTAGCCGCTGAAGCGGCTAAACACGAAGCCATAGACAAACACCCTGCGGTAAAAGAACTTGCCGGAGAAAACGCGGGGTATACTACCGAATTAACAGATGTAGTCCAGTACATCAGTAAAATTACTCCACAACGGACATCACTCAGCGATCATCTCAAACAACTCAAACTTGATTACGAAAACGCAAAAAAACAGATCGAAATTGCAGGTAACGTGGATGAAGCCCTGGTCCAGATCATGCTCGATCAACGAAGAAGATTACCGGATTTAAACGGCAAGAGAAAAATCAATGAGGAAATAAAAAAGAAAATTATTGCGACAAGATTGAGACGATTCCGGCTAGATGAACAACTCAAACCAATGAGTAATATTCCTCAGGAAGTAGCTCGTACTATGAGTGAAAAAGTACAAAAACCTGTTCCTAAGGCAAAAGAGAAGGATATTGAGAATGAAATTACCGTCCTTTTAACTAAAAAAAGTGAACTTCTTAATAAATTAGATACCGCCTATGGAACCCTGCTTAAATCACTGGGAGAATTTCATTCTGAGTTGAAGCAATACATAGAAAATGTTCAGGTGTATGCTTCTTTTATGGACGAGCAATTAATGTGGGTACCAAGTTCACCTCCCTTTAGCAAGTTAACATGGCACAAACTTATCAGTTCATTTAACTGGTTCTTTTCTCCGTATAATTGGAAAGACCTGAGCGTTGCAAGTTTGAGTATCTTTACGAATGCGCCGATATTATCAGGGATAACCTTATTAGTAACATTCTGGCTCTTTTCCATAAGAATCAAGCTGAAGAAAAAGCTGGAGATTATTTCCAATAACATAGGGCGAATATCCGCAGATCATTTTAAACATACTCTTCTTGCCTTATTAATAACCATTTTATCTGCCATACCTTTTCCGTTCGTCATGGGCTTTATCTCCTGGCAGCTATTGAATATGGAAGGATCTGTAGAATTTGTCAAGGCATGTGGATTTGGGCTGTTTTTCACCAGCTGGTTCATGCTGAGTTTTCAATTTTTCAGAGCTGTCTGCTACAAAAAAGGTCTTGGTGAAACTCATTTCAAGTGGGAAAAAAACACGTTAAAAATCCTTCGTAATAATCTGTTCTGGCTGCTTGTGATTGTTTCTATAGCAAGTTTCTTCACTACCCTGGCAGAACACCAGAGCAATAATAATTTCCGTGACAGCCTGGGAAGATTAGGTTTTATAACAGGAATGGCATCGTTCGCGGTTTTCATAAAAAGGGTAATTCACCCTAAAAAAGGTATTTTTGAAAACCTAATCTCTGAAAACCCTAATGGATGGCTGTCCCGCATGATGTGGTTCTGGTATCCTGCCGCAATATTACTGCCCGTATCACTGGCGGGATTGGCGATTTTTGGCTATTACTATGTCGCGTATCAATTAGGCCTTAAGTTACTGCAAACCCTGTGGATATTATTTGGGGCAGTTATCGTTTATTATCTCGGTATCAGGTGGTTTTACATACGGGAGAGAAAACTTGCATTGGAACAGGCGTTGGAAAGACGAAAAATTGCTGCTGCAAAGTTAGCCGCACTAAAAGAAGCAGCACCCGCAGAAACGGCCTTACCACAATTTGAGGAGCCGCAAGTAGACATTTCAGCAGTAAAAGAACAGACGAGAAATTTACTCAGATCTTTTATCGGTTTTGCCGTGATCATTGGAATCTGGATAATCTGGGTTACTGTATTGCCCGCACTTAATGTCCTCTATAAAATAAATCTCTGGTCACACACTGTGGTGATTGATGGTAGTCCGACGCTACAATGGGTAACCCTGTTTCATTTAATGCTCTGTCTGGTTGTAGGTATTATTACGACTGTCGTAGCGAGAAACCTCCCTGGCGTTCTCGAAATCGCAATTCTCCAGAACCTGCCGATTCAGACGGGAAGTCGCTACGCTATTACATCTATCAGTCAATACGTTCTCGTCACTATAGGCTTAGTCTCGATATCTAAGATCCTGGGAGTGAATTGGTCGCAATTCGGTTGGTTGTTTGCTGCCCTCAGTGTTGGTATTGGATTCGGCTTACAGGAAATAGTTGCAAACTTTGTGTGTGGTATTGTGCTGTTTCTGGAACGTCCTATACGTGTGGGTGATATCGTAACCGTCTCGGATGTGTCAGGGACTGTCACTAAAATCCAGATTCGTGCCACAACTATCACTAATTGGAACCGTCAGGAATATATAGTACCTAATAAGGAGTTCATTACGGGGCGTATTCTTAACTGGACCCTCTCTAACAGCACGAATAGATTTACCGTTGATGTAGGTATCGCCTACGGCTCTGACGTGGAGCGAGCGCGGGAACTGCTTTTGCAGATTGCGAGTGAGCACCCTGAGGTCATGAAAGACCCTGCTCCTTTTGCAATGTTCCAGAACTTTGAGGACAGTACGTTACACATGGCATTACGTTGCTATCTGCCCAACCTTGATAAGCGGCTGACGACAATGCATGAAATCCAATCCGCTATCCACAGTCGATTTAAAGAGGCGGGTATCGAAATTGCATTCCCTCAACGTGATATTCATGTAAGAAACTCTGATAACTCCGCAAAAGAACCTGAAGATCAACTATTCAGTGATAAATGAATAGCGCATGAGAGTCATATTGATTAAAGGCAAAGATACTATGATATTACAGGTGTTTTAACGTTTATTTCTTGTTTGCAGCATTTTGTCTGGAGATGGAAAGGTTAGTCAATGTCAGATCGTGAGTTATTATTATCGGTTGTCAGAAAGATGGTTGAGGACGATTATGAAACACTGGCCCGAATAATGGAGGGATTGGATGAAGCTGAAGTATTGAATATAATGAAAATTCTTCCCCATGCTTTATCCGCAAAACTCCTCTCTGTCCTGCCTCAAAATCTTGTTGCAACTCTTTTGATACAACTGCCGACTGAATTTCTTGAAAAGATTATTGGTGATCTGGATCCTGAAAAAATCAGTGATATTATCCTGAGCTTGCCGGAGGAGCTGAGAAGTGATTTGCTGGAGAAAACTCCTCAAAAGAAAAAGAAACTTATCAGAGAAATGCTTACCTTCCCTGAAGACAGTGTCGGGCGTATTATGAGTAGAGATTATCTGGCATTCCATGTGGATTTAAAGGTAAAGGATGCTGCTAATAAAATTAAGGCTATGGCTCGCAGGAAAACGTCATTCTCTTATGCCTATGTAGTAGATAGCGACAACCGGTTGGTCGGGGTATTGCGTATGTTTGACCTGATTGCGGCATCAAGAGAAGTTACCTTGAGATCAATTATGAAAGAGGAGGTTTATACTATCGATAGCTTTTCCGATAGAGAGCATGTTGCCAATGATTTAAAAGTGCACAAATACTCCGCCGCGCCTGTTGTTGATTCTCAAGGCCGCCTTCTCGGTATTGTGCGGGCAGAAAAGCTGATCATGGAGGCCCAGGAAGATGTTGCCCAGGATATTCAAATGATGGTTGGAGTGGCGCCTGAGGAACGCACGTTTTCGTCTATATGGTTTTCTCTCAGCAGACGTTTGCCATGGCTTCATATCAACCTGGCAACTGCATTTGCCGCTGCGGGTGTCATCGCCATCTTTGAAGACCTCATTCACCAGATAACTGCGCTGGCAATCTTTTTGCCGGTAGTTGCCGGACAGGGAGGTAATGCGGGCGCACAAACCCTTGCTGTTGTTATGAGAGGATTGGTAATGCGGGAGATCCCCAGGGGTAGATTTAAAAGTTTGCTCATCAAAGAAGCTAGTCTGGGCGCGCTTAATGGTGTTATTATTGGCCTGGTAACCGCCGTGATTGCCTGGCTATGGCAGGCTAATCCGTTTCTTGGAATAGTAGTTGGTTTAGGAATGATAGTAAATCTGATTGTCGCAGGCTTTGCCGGAGCAGCGATTCCAATCATAATGAAAAAACTTGGAGCAGATCCCGCTCAGTCATCAAGTATTATCTTAACAACCATTACTGATATAGTAGGATTTTTTGCGTTTTTGAGCTTTGCAGTGATGTTTCAGGAATATATCATGTAACAAAAAAAATGTACTGATATTTACTGCTGCTTCAGTTATACTGTTTATAGAGAAGGCGGGCGGGTATATGCGGGACTAGCCGTCTGTTTTTTTAATAATTGTCCCGTTAAATGAGGGAGGTTTATTATGGCATTAGTAAAATGGAATCCATGGCGTGAGATCGAGGATGTATTCGACCGTTATAACAGAGAGGTTGGTTTGCCTCGAAGCGGAGGCCAGGATGCGTTGAGAACCGGCGATTGGTCTCCCCGCGTTGACATCGTGGAAAATGACAGCGAGTTTATCATAAAGGTAGAGATCCCCGAAGTCAAAAAGGAGGACGTCAAGGTTTCTGTCGACAATGGAGTTCTAACCTTGCAAGGAGAGAGGAAGCACGAGAAGGAAGAAAAAGGAAAAAAATTCCATAGAGTTGAAAGGTACTATGGATCCTTCACTCGCAGCTTCACCCTTCCGGAAAACGTAGATGAGTCTAAAGTCAAAGCCACCTTCAAAGATGGCATGCTGAATCTTCAGGTCCCAAAGACTGAAAAAGCTAAACCAAAGGCCATCGAAGTCAAAATTGAATAGAACATGTGATGGTAACAAACGGTAACCAGGCCACGGGTTACCGTTTGTTCAAGATAATCTTCGACTCTGTTTAGTACTATCTTTATTTCATTGTAACTTTTTACTGCTGAGTTCAACACGTACTGACTCATACTCTCTTACCGTACGTCATGAATTAAAACTTGGTTTTTTTGCTTTTCCACTATTTTATAAACACAAACTTTATCAAGAATGATCACAAAACAGGGGAGTGCTAAGGCAATTATTAACTGATGAACCTTTCTTTTGGTTTATCTGATTATGCCTGGTCAAATGCACTGCCGGTTCACAGACAATCTTATTAATCCGAACAATTTATACAGATAGATCTAAAATATATTCAGGAGAGTAATTGATAAATGACTATTAAAAACATCAAATCTAAAACTGTTAAACCACGAAGCGCAGGACTATTGAAATCGATAGGTCCTGTTGAAAATCTTGAAAGCTATGTCAAGGCTGATTGGTGGAGAGAGATTTTTAATGCCAATTATTTAAGGACCGATGGTGACGTTGTAGAAGATAAAGCCGTTACTAAAACCGAAATCGATCTGTTCCTGAGTATATTGTCCCTGTCAAAAGAGAGTGCGATCCTGGATTTGTGCTGTGGACAGGGCCGTCACTCCCTGGAATTGGCAAGAGGCGGATTCAAAAATGTCTCGGGACTGGATCGTTCCCATTATCTGGTCAATAGAGCAAGATCACTCAATCGAAAAGAAGGACTTAACGTTACCTTCAAAGAAGGAGATGCCAGGAAAATGCCATTTCCTCCCGATAAATTCGATTATGTACTTATAGCCGGTAATAGTTTTGGTTATTTTGAAACCGTTGAGGACGATATAGCCATTCTTCGAGAGGTGATGCGGATCCTTAAACCATCCGGAAAATTGCTTATAGATATTACTGACGGTTGCTACATGAAAGACAACTTTCAACCTCGGAGCTGGGAATGGATTAATAAGAACTATTTTGTGTGCAGGGAGCGTTCTCTATCGGCAGATGGTGAACGATTAATATCGCGAGAAGTGATCAGCAATGTAAGGAAAGGCGTAATCGCGGACCAATTCTACGCAGAAAGGCTTTACACAAGAGAAAGTGTGAGTGATTTACTGAAAGGAGCAGGATTTGTTTACATAGATTTCCATGCTGAACTGACTACTGATTCGCAAAGAAAACAGGACCTGGGAATGATGGAAAGGCGCATTATCATCACTTCCGTGGCCCAGAAAGAATGGACTCCTGTAATAACGCGTCAAAAAATTACAAAGACAATTGCCGTAGCAATGGGTGATCACCGAAAACTTGACAGAGTAAAGCCCAGCGGGAGTTTTGATGAAGATGACTTTTTTACAATCAATGAATTGAAAAAGATGTTAACAGAATTAAAGGAATATAATTTTGTCTACTTCGACAAACATGATACACTGATTAATGATCTCAGCAAGAATATAAGCAAATTTGATTTTGTCTTCAATCTCTGTGACGAAGGGTTCAACAATGATCCCACGAAAGAGCTGCACGTTCCTTCCCTACTGGAAATCCTCAATATCAAATATACCGGAGGGACCCCTCAATGCCTCGCGTATTGTTACGATAAATCACTGGTCAGAGGGATTGCCAAAGAGATGAATATTCCCGTTCCACGCGCGTTCATTATTAATCCTGAAGACACGAATTTTATTGAATTGCAAATAGAATTCCCGGTAATTGTGAAACCGAATTTCGGAGATTCCAGTTTTGGAATCAATCAATATAGCGTCTGTAACAATTTAGAAGAGCTGGAAAATGCTCTTTTACATGTGCGTAAAAATATGGGTTATGACAAACCTATTCTTGTAGAAGAATTTCTTGAGGGAGAAGACGTAAGCGTCGGCATTATAGGCAATCCTCCCGGATCATATATAGCACTTCCGATCATTAAGGAGGACTATTCATCATTACCACCTGACCTACCAAAAATTTGTGGATATGAAGCCAAATGGAAACCGGAATCTCCATACGGCAAGATTGATTCTGTTCCCGCGAATTTACCTGAAGAGACAGATAGGTTCCTGGTGGCAAGCTGTATTAAACTTTTTGAAAGACTTGAATGTCGTGATTATGCAAGGTTCGACTGGCGGTTGGACGCAAAAGGAACACCGAGACTGCTTGAAGCAAATCCGAATCCAGGCTGGTGTTGGGATGGTCACCTGGCAAAAATGGCCAAATTTGCAGGGATTTCATACGCTGAAATGTTAGACGGTATTTTGAAAGCAAGTGAGGAACGTTTTAACAAAATGGATAAAAATATATAATTCTTTTCAGATTATGCCGAATGCCATTATAGGCATGCCGGGGAAAACAACAGATGAATCAGAATGACCCAGGACAATGGCATCATTAATCGCTATAATCGTTTCTTGATGCTTTCCAAATGCGTTTACAATCTTGGCAAATGGCTGACCTCTTCTGACCTCTTCTCCGGGTTTAGCTATAAATCTGATAATACCGCTCTTGGAACTGTATGGTTTATCCGTGTATCTAAGCAGTTTACCCGCTCTGTAAGCAACCGGCGTCGGGTAACTGAAGCGCTCTGTCAACGGTTTTATCATACCAAGATGTGACAGAATATTCGATATAGAGTCCAATCCATATTTAACATTTTTTTCGTTAATAAGGTAAGGTTCACATAGCTCAAACGTCAGTGCGGGAATGTCGTTCAAGAGAAGATTATAAGAAAGGGTGTTGATCAGTTTATCGGTATCCACTATAGAGACAAAGCCGGATTGCCGGGCAATGATTTTTGTTTTATCATATGCTGCTTTATGAGAATGCCCCGGATTATGGTCTAATAATGTGTATGGAATAGATTTTGTCCAGTCATTATGGAGATCTATTACAAGATTGGGAGATGTGTCCATTATTGTACTAAAGATGCGATTTGCAAGCCTTTCTCCCAAAGTGCCCGTCAGTTTACCGGGAAAAGACCTGTTAAGGTCCTCTCTGCTCACCGTAATATTGCGCGAGCCCGTCTCAAAACCTATGGGATTCATCAGTGGAAACGCGTAAATTGACCCGCATAAAAGTCTTTTCCTGATATTTTTAAATATCTCTTGAACAATAACTATGCCGCATACCTCGTCGCCATGACCACAGGCCGTGAGCCAGACAACTGGCCCGGGGTTTGCGCTTTTTGCCGACATAAGGGGCAATCGTTTAAGTGATAAGTCAGATCCCGTCATTATTTTCATGAAGGAATAGCTTACTTTAACAGGTGCAGTATTATGTGATAGCTTATTTTTCATTATATTCCTGCCTTCTCATACGCAGTTCATGTAATTTCATATTTTAGTTTTGACTCACCCATTCAATCAATACATTGTTATATGTCCCTGTTATAATTACTAAGCACTAATTTAAACACTTTGAGCTTTTCTCATCATTTACAGACTGGATACAATGGACACTAAAAAAAATTCCATTCAAAAGATTAAAATACGTAAGACATTGAGGATGTCAATTTTTGAAGGCAGTTTCTCGGGTATTTCAGCTTCAATCTTTGAATATTTTATCCGACCGCTTGCACTCTTTCTGAATGCAAGCCTTTTTCAGATTGGCATATTATCATCCATTCCGCAGTTGCTGATAAGCGTTACTCAACTCTATCTTCCGGATTTCCTCAAAAAGTTTAAGAGCAGAAGGAACTTTGTCTCTCTTTGTGCCCTTATTCAAGCTTTCATGGTGATTCCCATAATATTAGTACATTTTGTGCCGAAAAACCTGCAAATCCCACTGTTAATATCATTCTACTGCCTATACGCGATTATCGGTTCCATGATTGTGCCTGTCTGGGCGTCCCTTATGTCAGATATTGTTCCAAAACGAATTAAAGGTTTGTATTTTGGCAGGAGAGCAATGGTAATAGGAATTTCTTCGCTTGTCGTTGTTTTATTCATGGGTTATCTGCTTCAGGTATCTTTGCAGAAAGTGTTCTGGGGTTTTGTTGTGATTTTTACCTTTGCGTGCGTTCTCAGAATAATTTCATCATTTATTTTGATGAGACATTACGACGCACCTCTTAATATAAAACCTGAACACCACTTTTCGTTTTTCCAATTTCTTAAAAGATCAAAAACCGGAAACTTTGGCAAATATGTTTTTTTCGTATCGGCAATGTCCTTTTCAGTATTTATCGCTTCACCATATTTCAGCGTTTATATGCTTAAAAGAATCCATTTCGGATATATTGAATACACTATTATAAGTGTCAGTCCTCTTCTTTTTGGCCTTTTATTAAAGCCTGTCTGGGGGAGGATTGGTGACAAATTTGGTAATTTATTTGTAATCAGGGTTTGCAGTTTGGTGATCGCACTTGTTCCTGCCGCATGGCTTGTTTCAAACAATTTTTATTGGCTCCTGTTAATACAAGTACCTTCAGGACTTGCCTGGAGTGGTTTTAACTTATGTACATTAAATTTTATTTACGATTCTGCTATCCCGGAAAAGAGGGTACGCTGTATATCTTATTTCAACACCATGTATACATTTTCTGCATGTGCAGGTGCTTTTCTGAGCGGATTGCTGGCTAATTACGTACCTGAACTATGGGGTGAAAGGCTATTATCGATTTTTGCAATCTCTGCTATCCTGAGAGGAATAACTCTCCTGTTTTTTTATAATCGTGTTAAAGAAGTAAAACAAGTAAGACCGTTTAAATTAGAGAAAGAGTATTTCAAGGAAATCATTCCAGTCTTCCGGCCAAACAGGGGATACATACGGCCTGTCAGTGTTGATATACATCAAGATATCAGTTGTCCTGCCAAAACGCACAATCTGAAAAAAGGATTATGATCGTTTAGTTACTTATATACTTCTTATTGAATCGGCGATAATTTTAGTAACTATTCAGCGTAACTATTTTATCACCGCAAAGACGCAAAGAAAAACATAAAAAAGTGGAACAGAAGAATATTTATCAGAAAAATATGCAGTTCTCATAATCGTTACATCAGTATTTCTTTTAAATATCAACTTTGCGTCCTTTGCGTCTTTGTGGTGAATAGATACCTCAAATCATGCTAAACATAATTGTTAACACTCTCGATCTTCGTCCTTCAGTTTGTATTGCGACGAATTCATGAGTTCGGGTTTTTAGTTCACTTGATCCTTATCAGTCTTTGAGAGATTTTTTTGCCTTCTGTTCTGCCTTGAGAGCTTTCTTCTTCGCTTTCTGTTCTGCCTTGAGAGCCTTCTTTTTCGCCTTCTGCTCTGCCTTGAGAGCTTTCTTCCTTGCCTTTTGTTCAAGTTTCTCAGTTTTATGTGAAGCCTTGAGGATCTCCTTTTCCGCCTTCTGTTTGAGCTTTTCTACCTTTTGATCAACCTTTAATGCCTCATTTTCTTTCTTTTGCTCGATCTGCTGTGTCAGTTTTTCATTCGTTGGAGATTCTTTTTCAACCTTTTGTTCAAGTTTTTCAGTTTTATGAGCAGACTTGAGAACTTCCTTTTCCGCCTTCTGTTCAAGTTTTTCTACCTTATGATCAAGCTTAAGGGCCTCATTTTCTCTCTTTTGTTCGATCTTCTGTGTCAGCTTTTCACT
>JANLHC010000076.1 GCA_024654465.1 Candidatus Scalindua sp. | reverse complement strand
CCGGGGTCTAGTCTTTATCTTTGACAATTCATATTCTTCGTATCAAAGTATTGAATTCTACCCATTATTATCTTTTTACTAAGGGACTAAGCTTTTTGCCATCGCCAGGCATCAATAAGCGCCTCTTCTAATGACAACTCTGCCTTCCAATTGAAAAGTGTTCCAGCCTTGTCCACATTAGCATACACCTGCTCCACATCACCGCTCCTCCTTGGACCAATAGTATAATTCAAATGTTCCTTTTGAATCTGTTCAAATGCTTTGATTACTTCCATCACGCTATTTCCCTGCCCAGTTCCCAGGTTAAAAATATCAAAAAAACTACTCCCTTCTCTCTGCTCTAGATAATACAGCGACTTTACATGCGCTTTGGCAAGATCCACAACATGAATGTAATCACGGATGCAGGTGCCATCAGGAGTGTTATAATCATCCCCAAAAACAGTTAATTTCTCCCGAATACCAGAAGCTGTCTGCATGATAAAAGGAACAAGGTTATTTGGAACACCTATCGGTAACTCTCCTATATGAGCAGAAGGATGGGCCCCAATTGGATTGAAATAGCGCAAGAGAGTAACTTTTAATTGGGCCTGACTTTTCACAAAATCTTCCAGGATCTCCTCACATATCTGTTTCGTATTGCCATAAGGAGATTCGGCCATCTTTTTTGGAGATTGTTCCGTCACTGGTAGTTGATCCGGCTGACCGTAAACAGTACAGGAAGAGGAAAAGACGAGGTTTGATACATGGAAGGCTGACATTACCTTCAACAGGGTCATAAGTGAGCCTATATTATTTTGATAATAATCAAGGGGTTTCTGTACCGACTCTCCTACTGCTTTGTATGCTGCAAAGTGGATAACTCCTGTAATATCAGGTTCCTGTTGGAAAACATTTTTTAAAAAAGTCTCATCATTGCAATTACCTTCGTAAAGAGTTACCGGCTGTTTAATAATGGCCTTTATTCCATCAAGCACCCTTTTCTCTGAATTAGAAAAATTATCTACAATAACCGTTTGAAATCCGGAATGATATAGTTCAACCACAGTGTGCGAGCCGATGTATCCGGCACCACCTGTTACAAGGATTTTTTTTTGCTTAGTTGTCATTGGTCGTTGACCTGGCGGGCTGTCAATTGTATTTGCGATAATGAAGCTATCTGTTATTGGTCATTTGTTTTGCTTTCATAGACACCATTCTTAAAATGCTCAATGGTCCTCATCAAGCCTTCTTCTAGTTTGATCTTCGGTTCCCATCCCAGCCGCTCTTTTGCAAGTGCTATATCCGGTTGCCTTTGGAGCGGATCATCCTGAGGTAATGCCTCAAAAATAATCTTTGATCGACTCCCCGTCATTTTAATTATCATCTCAGCAAGTTCCAACATGCTGAATTCTCCAGGATTTCCCAAATT
Source organism: Candidatus Scalindua sp. (assembly GCA_024654465.1). Taxonomy (GTDB): domain Bacteria; phylum Planctomycetota; class Brocadiia; order Brocadiales; family Scalinduaceae; genus Scalindua. The sequence goes on along the minus strand of JANLHC010000076.1, from coordinate 1,400 downwards.
AACAGGGCCTACAAAGTCGTCCGAGCCATCCATCATGCGGATGAGCCCTTCTATAAGGTCGTCCACATAACAGAATGAACGTGTTTGACTTCCGTCACCATAAACAGTGATGTCCAGATTTGACAGAGACTGAACAACAAAATTACTGACCACTCTGCCATCATTCGGGTGCATTCTGGGACCATATGTATTGAAAATTCTAACGACTCTTATGTTGACTCTGTTTTGACGGTAGTAATCGAAAAAGAGAGTCTCAGCACATCGCTTCCCCTCATCGTAACATGACCTTGGACCAATGGTATTAACGTTCCCCCAGTAACTCTCCGTCTGAGGGTGGATTGCAGGATCACCGTAAACCTCACTTGTAGAGGCCTGGAGGATCTTTGCTTCGACACGTTTGGCAAGACCCAGCATGTTGATGGCGCCCATCACACTGGTTTTTGTAGTCTTGACGGGATTGTACTGGTAATGGATAGGAGAAGCAGGACATGCCATATTATATATCTCATCCACCTCCAGGAGAATAGGTTCTACCAAGTCATGGCGTATCAATTCAAAATTTGGTTTGACGATAAGGTGAGCGATGTTCTCTTTGCTTCCAGTAAAGAAGTTGTCAAGGCACAAAACGTCATTGCCTGCTGCAACCAGACGGTCGCATAAATGCGAGCCAAGAAAACCTGCCCCACCGGTTACTAATATTCGTTTTTGAGTGTGTTTCATTTTTTATCCCTGAAGTAATTTAACAAAAACCATATAATACAACGATAATCACCCATTGACTGCATAGATGAAGTAACCTAGGCTTCGGGGTTCCGGGGTCGGACCAAGCTAACATGTTGTTTCAATGACACTTAACTCCTAAAAATAGGTGTTTCCAGTCCTTAGAAGCTCCTTTTTGGGGTCAAAATGGGCATTGTAAGGTGCTACGTCCTCACGCAGAGCATATGGAAAAAACCCGGGGTCACCCATTAGTAGGCTCCTGTCAAGCAGAATATGCCTTCACTACTCACAGCAATTTCTCAATTTCTCCCATACTCTTTGACATCTTCACATCACTTCGTCCGGGGTCGGACCAAGCTAACACATTGATTTAATAGCACTTGACTCCCAAAAATGGGTGTTTCCAGTCCTTAGAAGCCCCTTTTTGGGGTCAAAATGGACATTGTAAGGTGCTACGTCCTCACGCAGAGCACATTGCTTGTCCTGTTCTTCTATACACCGACCCTGCACTCTTACCCACAATTTAAGTTTCGTCTCCTCTACAAACACCCTACTCCCAACCGCTATACTCTCCGTCCAATTTGAATCTCGTTCACTACCGCCTTTACTGATAATACTTTCTATACATTCCAGATACTCACTCTTTAATTGTTCCGGTTCGCTAAAACCACACAGTTCCA
>JANLHC010000074.1 GCA_024654465.1 Candidatus Scalindua sp. | reverse complement strand
ATAATGTTAGAGCATGCCACTAATTTTTCTTCAACCAGGGCGCGTCCTATCTTTTTTGCTTCACTTATTGAACCGGTGGTAATATAAATTACTATGTGGTTTGGCATTTTTGATATTCAGGTTATCAGTTACCGAAGGCTTTCACCAGTATACCAGATCAATTAATATTGACAATACGATTTTGCCATTGAGCTATAAGAAATGAAATATATATCAGACGAACTAATCAAAATTAAGGAATCAGGTCTTTACAGGGATCTGAGAGTGGTTGGAAATGCGCAGGATACTCATATAGAAATAGAAGGCAGACCATTTCTCTCTTTTTGTTCAAATAATTATCTTGGTCTTGCAAACCATCCATCTGTTGTTAAAGCTGTTAAAGATGCAGTAGGAAAGTATGGGTGGGGGGCCGGTGCGTCAAGGCTGGTATCCGGGAACATGACATTGCATGAAGTACTTGAAGACGCAATTTCAAGATTCAAGGAAAAGGAGGCTGCCATTGTCTTTCCTACAGGATATATGGCGAATTTAGGTGCCATCACATCATTGGTATCTAACGGTGACCTGGTTATTTGTGATAAACTAAACCACGCCAGTATTATAGATGGGTGTAGATTGTCAGGGGCAGACTTCAGGGTTTATGCGCATTGCAATATGGAGAAACTTGAAAACATACTTAAAAAAGCTTCAAAGTATAATCGTAAGCTGATTGTTACTGATTCAGTATTCAGTATGGATGGAGATCTGGCGCCTCTTCCGGATATTGTCAGGATTGCCGGAAAATATAATGCTCTGATTATGGTGGACGAAGCACATGGCACCGGTGTTTTTGGTAAAAATGGCAGAGGGGTTGTTGAACATTTCAATTTGAATAAAGAGATAGATGTTATTATGGGTACTTTGAGTAAAGCCATTGGAAGTCTGGGTGGTTATGTCTCCGGTGACATCGATTTGATTAGTTATCTGAGAAACAAGGCAAGGTCTTTCATGTATACAACAGCGCTTCCACCTGCCGTATGCGCCGCGTCTATTGCGGGCATAAACTTAATACAGGAAGATCATTCGATGCGAGAGTCACTCTGGTATAACGTGCGTTTTATAAAAGACAAACTGAGATCACTGAACATTAACATGATATCGTCAGAAAGTCAGATTATTCCAATCTTGATAGGAGGTGCACAAAAGGCAGTTGAAATTTCAAAGTTGCTTTATGAGAGAGGTATCTTAATCCCTGCCATTCGCCCGCCGACCGTTCCCGCTAATTCCAGCCGTCTTAGAATGACGGTTATGTCATCACATACACAAGGTGATTTAGAACGTTTAATTGGGGCTCTCAGCGAAGTTCTGGACTTTTAGCAGGCATCGAGAAGGAAACCTGGCAGTAACGGGCAATGTCATTGAATAATCGTGCCGAATTATGGAGTGCATCATCCGTGATTAGGAATTTCAAAGTTGCCACAAAGTCACTAAGACACTAAGTTTTTCTTTGTGGCTTGGTGCCTTAGTGGCGAAAAGTCGCTGCCGGAGGCAGCTTAA